>NZ_LKET01000042.1 GCF_001317355.1 Oxobacter pfennigii | reverse complement strand
GGCAAGGAGACGGTTCGCGAAGAACTGGAGTATATCCCGGCAAAACTGCATATTGTGCGTTATGTGCGGATGGCGTATGAATGTCCTGAGTGCAAGCATACGGAACATCCATATATTTTAAAAGCTAATTCACCGACTTCACTGATGAACCATTCCCTGGCATCACCAAGCTCAGTTGCATATGTAATGTATCAAAAGTATGTGAACAGCATGCCGCTTTACCGTCAGGAGAAGGATTGGGAAAGCCACGGGATTGCGTTGAGCCGCGGAACCATGGCGAACTGGATAATCCGATGCTCGGAGGATTACCTTTATCCTGTTATCCGATATCTCAGGGAAAAGCTCCTGAAAAGAGATATCATCCATAGCGATGAATCGCCTCTTCAGGTATTGAAGGAGGAAGGGAAAAAACCACAGACGAAATCCTTCATGTGGCTGCATCGTTCCGGCAATGACGGAATGCCTCCTATTATCCTATTTGATTACCGGGCATCCAGAAGCGGGGAGCATGCAGAAGAATACCTTAAAGGGTTTCAGGGATACCACCAATGTGACGGGTATTCAGGATATAACAAGCTGGAAGGCGTCATAAGGTGCGGTTGTTGGGCCCATCTGAGGCGGAAGTTTGTGGAGGCCATTCCGGATAAAAAAGCCAAAGACTCTGCACCGACCAATGCAGAAATCGGAAGGGATTACTGCAATAGGCTTTTCAAGATTGAAGAAGAGCTTGCAGATTTATCCCCTGATAAGAGATATCAAAAGCGTCTTGAACAGGAGAAACCCATTCTTGAGGCCTTTTGGTGCTGGCTTGAATCACTGACACCGTTAAAGGAATCCTCCTTGGGAAAAGCAGTGACCTATGCCAGGAACCAGAAACCATACATGGGAAACTATCTTTTAGATGGACGGTGTTCCATCTCCAATAATTTAGCGGAAAACAATATCCGTCCTTATGCTGTAGGCCGGAAAAACTGGCTATTTGCAGATACCCCCAAGGGTGCATCTGCAAGTGCAGCGGTGTACAGCATCGTTGAAACCGCCAAGGCCAATCATCTTAATGTATACTCCTATTTGCATCATCTGCTTCTTTACATGCCTGACACAGATTATATGAATTATCCTGAATCTTTGGAGGAACTTATGCCTTGGTCGGAAGAGGTTCAGGCTATATGCGGGAAATAGATGACCGCTACTTGTAGTTTAGCCAGTCCTGATTTATCTTACAAGGCACTCTGTTATTGCGCGCTTAC
>NZ_LKET01000041.1 GCF_001317355.1 Oxobacter pfennigii | reverse complement strand
TTTCAGCCGTATCACCAGGCTTGCCGGAACAGACCGCTATGAAACGGCGGTTAAAATAGCTGAACGCTTAGAAGTCAAGACCGGAACTCCGGTAATCCTGGCTTACGGAGAAAGCTATCCGGATGCGTTGTCGGTCAGCAGCATTGCAGCGAGAATGCAAAGTCCGATTTTCTTAGTTACAAAGGATGGTCTCAGCAACGATATTAAGGAAGCCATCGCCAAGATTATGCCGTCCAAAGTCTATATTATCGGGGGCACGGCGGTTATCAGTGCTGCAGTGGAAGAACAGGCTGCCCAGCTCACTTCATTGGATAAAACAAATATAGTGAGAATCGCAGGGCAGGACCGTTACGAAACATCGCTGGCAGCAGCAAAATACTTCAATGAAGCGGGAGGAAGTATTTGCATAGCCACAGGCAATGACTTCCCCGATGCACTTGCAGGAAGTGTTTATGCCGCAAAGCACAATTCACCGATTATACTGGTGGACAGCAGCTTATCAAACAGCTTCGTTGAGTATTTGAAGAGCCGCAAGCTGAGCGGAATGACCTTGTTCGGCGGAGAAGGAGCAGTGAACAAAGGCATTGAAGAGCAGCTTTGGTCTTTGATTGAAAAATGATCCTCGATAATGTCTTATTTACTGAATTAAAGATAGAAGGAACTGCCTTCCTGAAGCATGTTTATGCTTACCTGAATGTTTCCGGGAGAATGTAACCTGCATTCCTTACAATACAAAAGCCCCTCAGAGTGATCTGAGGGGCTTTTGTCAAATCATGTTTTAAGGTTGGTATTGCATTTTGTTATAGGTAACGCTTAAATTAGATACATAAGGGTATAAAAAATAAAGGGGGATCATCATGTTGATAGAGAAAATTATAAATATGGTAGATGAATGCGGCTTTGACGAACATATGGAAATCGAAACAAAAGATATCATTTTTACCGATGATGTAATCGGACAGTGCCTCAAATGCCCTAATTCCGGAAAAAACTATGCCTGTCCGCCTTTTTCAGGTGACTTGGAGGCAAATAAATCCCGGGTTTTGAAGTACAGCAATGCAATGATAGTGAACAAGATAATGGCAATGCCGGACACCAGGGAAGGCTGGGAGAATCAGATGAAGGAGAGCAGGGCACGAATCAGCCGGCTCCGGAAGGAACTGAAGGAATTGCCCGTAGAAGTGCGGACAGGCGGAGGATGTGATTTATGTCCGAAATGCGCCGTATTAACAAATGAGCCTTGCCGGCATCCCGAGCAAATAAGGTATTCAATGGAAGGCAGCGGCATGGATATCTGCGCTATGGCCTTAAAATTAGGAATGACATATAATGCCGGCGAAAGAGGGCTGGGATATTTCTATATGATACTGTATTAAATATGCAGGGTATTCATAAAATCCGAAGCATGAAACTTTATAAAAGCCAGGAAAAGGCCTGGCTGCGCTGCAGGAAGATGTTTCTAAATTACAACTTGAAAGCGTTGTTCACCCAGGCGAATTTCAAGCTGAATATGCTGACGGCCGCCCATTAGAACCGCATTTATTCTTACTAAAAATATTTTCTTAAGGGAAGAGCATCAATGAAATTCAGATGTTTTTCCATCAAATGGCTAACTGTGCCAATAATTCTTCCATTGACTAAGGCACAGATAAATTCTGCATGGTGTATATAGTTAACTGGTTAAAGTTTTCCAGCAATTTATGTTGACAACTAGGCTCGAAGCAAATTACAATTAACTCAACCGGTAAAATTGCAGGTAGATTACAAATTATCGCAAGTTAGTGCAAAAAAGCTATTAGTGAGCTACCACTGCCTAAAGAGGTAGATGCTTTCTAGATTCACGACTTCGTAACTTCAGTCTCATCAAACGTGACTTCGGGCAGTCCCTGCCCTGGATGCCGATGATGTCGGTTTCCTTTAGTGCCTTACGCATAGAAGGAGTGACCTACAGCTTGGTTATCGCATTTTCAGTCAATCGATTTCTCTATTCAAACTAATATATCCAGCAATTAATGAACTATAATAGTTGTATTATTCAATATGATCCATTCCTCGAGGAGCAGAAATTCATCCCCCGGCCTACGCTCTCATTTCATGAGCAAGGAAGGCTAAGCGCCGGAGACTTTTTGTGTATTCTGATTTTTTTTGAGCATCACCACATCTTAAGCACTAACCGAAACCTCGCATAATAAGCATTCAACCAACAGAAATACCTTGCTGGGGGATATAGGAGGTGACGCAGCATCTTAGTAAGCGGCCTTTGATACTTAAGTCAGGGAGCAAGCTTTCATAGCAACAGCATATGCTTTGCAAGGAGGCTTAGCTCAAACCTTCGCTTAATAACCCATAGGGTTACTGTAAGCAAAAAATAAATAAGAATATTGTTAGGATTACTAGCTATATTCTTATAAATAGGGGGAGAATTAAAATGGAAAAAAATAAACTTAAAGAAAGCGAAATAATAGCATATGCTCTGCCTGGAGCTGTTTCGGCTATGGTGCATCAACCGCCGGTTCAGTATGGAATGATGTTTATGACCGATTATTTAGGCATCAGCCCTGCCGCAATGGGCACGGCAATGCTTGTCACAAAATTACTGGATTATGTCGTGTCTATCTTTGCCGGCAGCATCATAGAGAAAACTCCCAGCGAGAAACACGGCAAGTACGCTTTATGGATGAGATGGACTACTTACACTTTATTTTTCGGTTCATTGCTGCAGCTCGTCAATACCACAGGAATCATTCCTTCACCATTGGCAAGATTGCTATTCGTCTCTGTCTTCTATTGCACACTGCACTTCGGAATGAATTTCCGCGCAACGGCCCAGGGCGGCATTATGCAAAGGATGGCCGGCACTTCAATGGATGACAGAAAACGCCTGAATGCCCGTCAGGCTCAAATAGCTGCTGCTGTTACCATTATATCGGGTGCGACAACAATTCCGCTGATACAGTTTTTCGGAAAACAATTTGGCGAAGCTAACGGCTATGCCGTTATGGTTCTTACATTTGGTATTGTATTTTTGGGCTTAAGCTTCTTTACGCTCTTCCCGGTTATGAAAAGATACGATTTACCCAGAGAGCGCGCCGAGGTTGCCAAGGCTCCTTCTGTAGCTCAGATGTTCAAATCCCTTATTGACAACAAACAGATGATCGTTATGTTTTTATTGACGACAGCAACGACTGTAGGAACACAGATATATACCCCGCTTTTGGCTTATTATTTCAGAGTCGTTACAGGGCAGTTCTCGGTAATGACCCTGCTCCTTACAGTTCAAGGCATAGCGGGATTTTTGTTCAGCCTTATCGCACCGCCTATAGCCAAGAAGCTTGGCAAGAAGGGCGCACTTATCTTCGGTTCGGTTCTCTCAATCGCTTCATTTCTTGGCATTTGGCTTATTGGGCTCAACAATCTTTGGGCTATGGTGGTATTTGCCTGCTTAGCCAGAGGCGCCGTGTCCATTAACGCTTGCTTCAGGTATAACTACTACCTTGATTGCGGCGAGTACGGTTACTACACAACAGGTCAGGACAACAGAACCATGGCGCTTACAGTTATGAACTGGCCGACTAAAATCGGGTTCCTGGCCGGCGGCTCGGCGGTAGGCTTTGGTCTGGCTCTTATCGGTTATACTGCCGGTATGGAAATTACTCCGGCATTTGCGGGCAAATTTATGGCGTTATTCGGACTTGTGCCGGCGGCATTCTCCATAATCTCACTTCTTTTAACCATATTTGGCTACAAGCTTACGGACGAACAGGCTGCATTCTACGCAGCTGAAAACGTTAAAAGAGAAGCAGCTCTTAAACAAGCTTAGTAATATTATATTATAGCCGACACAACTTTCATTGACGAAATAAGGTACTCAGCATTTTGTTGCCGGCTGCACGTTTTCTGATTCGTCGGTCAGGGCAGAACAGAAGGCGGCAATTTGAGATAAGCGCCTGTTACTCGTATGAATTGAAACAAAAAAAGACTCAGAAATGAGGCACTGTGAAATCGCAGTGCCTTTTTAGTGTATCTGAAAGTAAAAGCGTAAATTTTATAAAATAGGCCGAAATTCTAATAAAGGTTATATTTTAGAGCATACTACCTGATGGAGGTGTTTATCATGGACGGAAATGTTGAATTTTTAAATTATATTCATCAAAATGCGGAGATGGGTATAGATACGATACATCAATTAATTGGGATTTCACAAGATGAAGAGTACAAAAAAATGCTCCGGTCTCAGTTGCAAGAGTATAAAATAATTTATGACAGTACAGAAGAGAAATTGAAAGAAATCAATAAAGCAGCAAAGGATATCAATGCTTTTTCAAAGGGATCCGCTTATGCTATGATTAATTTGAAAACACTGGCGAATAAATCTCCTTCCCATATTTCCGAGATGCTGATTCAGGGGAGTACTACGGGCATCGTAGATATAACAAAGAAGTTAAAAGAATACGCTGATGCTGACGATGAAATACTGTCTCTGGCAAATAAACTATTGATACTTGAACAAAATAATGTTGAAGAATGTAAAAAATATCTTCAGTGAAATGAATTTATGAATAGTGATTTAATTATTAAAGCATATGAAATCAGCGGTAAGTATAACGTTATCTTAAAGGGAAATATTAAAATTCGTGGGGATGTTACTTGTATATTGTTTGCGCACTATTGCAAAAGTACGTTGTTTTATTATGATTTTTTTAATGTCTTGCGTGACGTTTTAAATGTAAATAGAATTGCCGGTAAAAACTTAAAAGAAATAAAAAGACTTATTAAGTTAAATGGATATAAAAAAATTTGGACTAAAGGTGTATTTTCTTTTTATGGGGATTTGAGACCTTTAGCCGTGGAGGCAGGCTTTGGGAAATGGTCAGATAGTGGGATAATTTCAAATGAAAAATATGGGACTGATTTTTTAATTACAGCAATATTTTACAAATAACGGATTGGACAATAACGTTATCAGAATAAAAGTTTGTGCGATCCCGTTGATGCAGCAACTTGTTAAAAGGATTGAAAAATTATTTGTACGAAAAGTAAAAAACATGCGGCTGTTCTTTGACAACCACTGTTCGCGTTTACCTCTCTAAAACTATATCTACCGCCGGACAGCGGGCGCAAAGAGTACGCGCAAAATATGCGGTGCTTTTTGCGCCCGCTTGAAGGTACGTGATTTCGGCTATACACGGCGAGTACATGATTGTTAACGGTTCGGATTGACGGAGGGTAGCGTTATGTATATCCGGGAGAAATTGAATAACACAGCTAGTGCAAAACCACAAGCCTGACACCATGGATTTTAATTAACAATCTTCCGATATCTCATCCTCATTTAATTGCTCTTTTTTATTGCCAAAAAGCATTTTATATGTCACACCCAATGTTTCGTGTTGAATTTCTGTTGTATCAAATTTAAGCAGTCTAAAGGTGATCTGGACACAAAAGCCAATTGTAAGGGCAGATATAATTGTTCCGATACCAAACATACCACCAAGTCTCCAGCCGGCAAATACCGCCAGAAGCTCAATCATTCCACGGCAGACTCCGATTGGCAGCCTCGTTTTTCGAGTAAGCGCAACCATCAAACTGTCTCTCGGACCTGCTCCAAAGGCTGAGCCAATGTAAAAATAGGAGGCTAAGGCAATGACAAACAACCCTATAATCAACATGATGATTCCAAATGCAAAGCTGCTGGCCATGGGTATAATATGAAATCCTAGAATCAGATCGAGGAAAACTCCAATAAGCAGCATATTCAAGATGGTGCCAAGCCCTAGCTTTTCTCCAAGCAATAATGCTATGATTCCAATAACTGCTCCAGCAATAATGGAAGCGGTTCCGATGCTTATTCCTGCCGTTTTTGCAAATCCCACATGAAAAACCTCCCATGGAGCGTATCCTATATGGGCATTTAGTGTAACTACGATTCCAACTGCATATAGAAAAAGTCCCCAAATCAAGCGCAGCAGACGGTTATAAAATTGTCTCATAATAAAATCCCCTTCTTATATTGTATGACTTAAAAAGTTGTAGTATTATAATTGTATGACATTCATTTGATAAATAAAATAGCTTAACGAAGATGGATGCAAATACTGTACTACCATCATTATAGCCATATTAGCAGTGAAGTCAATAGAATATTGTTTGTCATACATTTTGCACTGGAGGGTTTATTCATGTGGAATCCCAAAATTATTGATACAGATAAAGTACTTTATATTGCAATCGCTGATGCAATCGAGAGGGATATTCATCTTGGCATCCTTAAGCCAAATGAAAAAATGCCCCCTCAGCGGTCTCTTGCAAAGACAATAGGAGTAAATCTTACCACCATTTCAAGAGCATATAACGAGGCTCAAAGAAGAGGCCTTATTTCTGGTACGGTCGGCAGCGGAACCTACGTATCACAAAGTGATAGAAAAAATAGCACCTTACCGGAAGTTCTTAAAAACGAGGATGAAATAATTGAGCTGGGGCTGGTGGGTTCTATAAAAGTAAAGGGCTACGACCTGTCAAAGCTGCTAAAACCCGTTACAGAAGATCGTACCTTGGATTCATTACTGGACTATGTGCCGAGCCAGGGCCTACCTAGACATAGAGAGATTGCTGTCCAGTGGATAAGACAATATGGTCTGGAGGCAGAGCCCGAGCGTATTGTAATATGTACGGGAGCAACGCATGCGATTATCTGTTGTCTTCTCGGACTTTTTGAACCGGGAGACAGAATTGCGGTGGATTCCCTTACTTTCACCGGATTCAAGAATGCAGCCCAACTTAGCCGCATGAAGCTTGAACCCATAGCAATGGATTCAGAGGGGATGATTCCCGAAAGCATTGAAAGCATGTGTAAAAAGCACCAAATAAAAGGAATCTATCTGATGCCTAATATGCAAAACCCCACTGCAGCGGTGATGTCGGCGGAGAGAAAGCAGGCTATTGCAGATATCATCCTCAGGTATGGACTTATTTTGATTGAAGATGATATATATAATTTTACAAACCTGACAGACCAGACGGCACTAAGCGCTCTTGTACCGGATCATGGGATCTTTATCTGTGGTATTTCAAAGGTATTCTTTCCCGGACTAAGGATTGCTTTTACTGTTATTCCAGAACGGTTTTTGCATAAATTTACTCAGACCGTTACAAATACTGTATGGATGGCACCACCACTAAACGCTGAACTGGTAACAGGCCTCATTGAGAGTGGTGCTGCTGCAGAAATTATAAATAAGAAAAGGCAGGTAATCGCTCACCGGCTTCAGCTTGCCAAGGAAGCGTTTAAGGACTTTTCTTTTCAGTCCGCTGAAAACAGTGTTTATTTATGGTTAAACCTTCCGGAAGGATGGTACTGTGCGGACTTTGAAAGCACTGCCTTAATGAATAGAGTCAGAGTCATATCAGCCTATAAGTTCTATGTTGGAAGCCAACTGCCGCCAAATGCAGTGAGAGTTTCACTGGGCTCGGTAAAAGATGATGAACAGCTGATAAAGGGGCTGAACATTTTAGTCCGTATTTTGAAGCAGAATCCGCTTCTTACATCACCAATCATGTAATGCTGAATTACACATCAACGAAAATTGCGTATTGTATTTTGGGGACACCTTCTGGGGAACATTGCATGCAATGGTTATACGGAACATAGATTAGAAGAGTAAGGATGGTATCTACCTATTTTAGTATGATAAATTTCCCTAATCTGGCTATCCATGAAACTGTATATGATGAGCTGGTACTACAGTCAGGACTTACATTGACGCTGGAATAAAGTTCCTATATAATATAAAAGTATTTGATTATGGAAGGAGCTTTGACCTTTGGATATTTTTTAATCTGTGATTACAAGTAACAATTCCATATCTTATTAGGCTGCAGATATAAGCGGCTATTTTTGCTGTGGGATTTTTTTACAGATTAAAGAGTACAAGGTACAAAGTTCTTTAGTGTCAGTATAGCATAGGGGGAATGACCCCTTATGTTGCGTTGCGATAAAGACCACAGTAAGGTACTCTTACCTATCTGCGGTCTTTTCTATTTAATAAAAAACGGAGTGTCAGAATTGACACTATCCAAAAACTATTGGAGGCTAATTTTATGAAAAAAATCACTTTTAACTATACTCCGCCTGTTTTCAACTTTCTTTTTTCACATTTAAGAAAAAGGAAGGATTTTGAATATGGAAGAAATACTTTGGGAGGTGCAATATCTTTCACCTCCTAAAACCATACGCTACTGTAAAAAATGCGGTATGAAAACTGAACATGTTTCCTCTGGACTATTCAGGGTGAACGCCCAACAAAAATCTTTGGATATTTGGCTGATTTACAGATGTGCATCTTGTAAATCGACATGGAATTTGACGATATATTCCCGTATAAATCCTAAAAGTATTGGTCAAACGCTGTTAAATCAATTTATGAACAACGACAGCGAGCTTGCCCAAAGATATGCTATGGATACTGAGCTTCTGAAAAGGAGCGGTGCAGAGATAGAAGCGCCGTCATATAGCATTATCGGGGAAATTATTGATTTCACAAAAGATGTGGAATTGAAAATCGTCAGCAAGTATTCAGAGAAAGTAAAAGTGTCAAAGATACTTCAGGAAAAATTATCCCTTACAAAAAAAGTCTTTGACGAAATGGTGTCTAGTGGAGTTATTCGTTTAGAGAATGGTGCAGATATCCACAAATGCAAACTACAACATGATATTGCAGTTTTGATAAGTGGAGCCACATCTATTCTAAAAATGTAATGTAAAAAACAGCGGTTTTGAGAAAAATCAAAGCCGCTGTTTTTTATCCACTCCCAGCTTTAAGGCAAAATCATAAGATAGTGGCACGGTTGTATTTGCGGCCCCTGATGGTGCTTTGTCTGAATGAAATCCGTCAATCCGATTTGTTTTAGCTTATCCCGGAGCCCTATTTTTCTTTTTTTCGGAATACTTTAATTTTAATGGTGAACCAGACCAAGCCTAATAACTGTAGCCACATTATAAATGAAATTAAAAGTCCAAAATAATTTCCATTTTGATAATATGATCGATAAAAAATCGCCCCCATACTTGAACTTATAAAATATGGCAAGGAAATGGCTATGGGCAAAAAAGTTATCCAGCCAATAAGTAATGCCACATATTTTTTTACTAACAAACACAGACATCCACATAGCAAAAGATAGACTGTTGGAATCATAAGAAACCGCTTGGCGAATACCATTGCAAGTATTATGCATATTATCGCTGCTGCAATCAATATGAAGCCGATAATTTTTTGCGTTCCATATATCCGCCGCGGGGTTGTATTTTTTTCCTGGCATGTCGCCCCATCTTCAATTGATTTATCAGCACGGACATCTTCTTTCGCAAGGTCGTCAATAGATACTTGGAATAGATTGCTAAGCGCAACCAGCTTGTCTAAATCGGGTATGCTTGCGCCAGTTTCCCACTTTGAGATTGACTGACGTGAAACATTTATTTTTTCGGCTAAATCGCCTTGTGACATATTGTGCTTATTTCGGAGCTTTGAAACTTTTTCGCCCAATGTCACATAAACCACCTACTTTCTTTTTAAAAATCATATCAAACAAAAGCGCCGCTTGTCGACCAAGACGGGTTTGATTTTTAGCAACCGACAGTTGCTCGGGTTTATCTTTGCTATTATATCAATTTTTATCGTCCGCTTTAATTGAAAAAGTATATATACTTTGGCGTAAATGCGCAATGATCACAGCCTCTATAATGTATATTGAGCACCGGGGCCAGCATCCTAACTGGAGTATTTCACTCCTGCACCTTCACAAAATCCACCGACATAAGAGACTGCATCAGAAGCACGCTCAGGCTTATTGTGCTTAGCATGCTTCCACCTATCTAAAAAGTGGATGCTGTTATTATGTTACAAGAAGACACTCTCCTCAAATTTCAAAATACTCCTTAATGTAAAATGCCATAAGCAAATCAAATTTTACCGCGGAATTGTCCAGCTCGGTATTTAAAATCTCCTTGATTTTTTTGATGCGGTAAACGATGGTGTTGCGGTGGGTATGCATACGGAATGCGGTTTCTAAAATGTTACAGTCGGATAAAAGAAAAATACGCAGGGTATTCATATAATCCGAAGCATGGTCTGCATCGTGCTGCTCCAGTTTACTTAAGTGGCGTTTGTATAGTTTTTTAAGTATTTCGGAATCCGAGGTAGTAAAGAGTATCTGAAATAATCCCAAGTCGTCAAAGTTGACAAAGGAACGGTTCCAGAATACCGCTGCTGCTAAAGCGAAGCGAGCCCGCTTGCAGCTCTGGCCAATCTGGGTAAGGGAATGGACGGTATCTCCTATGCCCAGTTTTATGCCGTCATAAAAACATATCATTTCTGTCAGCTCATTTAGTGGAATGATATTCTGGGAAGAATTATATATTAATATCTGCAGGTTCTCATGCTCAAAGAGGTGATACTTAAAGCCTTTGCTGTTAAGGGGCAAGGTAAGCCTTGTGGTGTTCTGCAGGTTTTGTATTGCCATAATTTTATAATCCGCCGCAGTCTCAAATCCCGACTGGTTCAGGGTGCGGAGGATATTTTCATGTATGGGCACCTGGTATAGGGCGTTCTGAAAAGCTGCGTTAAGATTGTTGACGCTCTGGTTGTTGTCTAAAAGCAGGCTGCAGTAATCCTGCATAATGTCTGCAAGGTGAACCTCCCAGGGCATGGAGAATATGGGAAAGCTGTTTGCGTTGCAAAATTCCAGTATTTCAGGTGTGATATCTGCTGTATGGAGGTATTTTCCTGCATTAATAAGGATGCCGCTGCAATTTCTCATGACTAGAGCCCGGATGAAATCATAAAGGCTTACGGTACTTTGTGTAAAAAGCCCCGTGGTTATGACCAGCTCTCCCCCCTTTAAAAAGGACATGTTCTGAAAATCCTCCGCCAGGTACACCCAGTAGGCAGAATTAGTCAAGCCGGATTGCCCGCCGTGAAGAGTAAGGCTGTATTTTTCCTTTGCAATCTCATAAAGCTCTGACACTTTGGTACGCATCTTTTATCCCACCTTAAATATTTTTATAATGATATCATACTTTGTATTCCAAGTACAATAAATATAAGAAAAATTAGATTTTAATACCATTGCAGAGCTATGTCTTTGTACTGTATAATTAGTCAAACATTAGAAACATTATATCAAGAAAGAAGTTTTTATTATGAATGATAAGTTTGTTGTTACAATTGCAAGGCAATTCGGAAGCCTGGGGCGTCCCATTGCAAGGAAGATAAGCGAAAAGCTGGGGGTTGAATACTACGACAGGGATATCGTTGAAATGACTTCTAAAAACTTAAATCTCCCGGTATCAACCATAAGCGATGAGGAAGAAAGCGCAAAGACGGCTTTTTTCAACATGAATTATCCTTTAGGCATGGGTACGACGGAAATTCAGGATTCCATATTTGCAGCCCAGAGAAAGATAATAACAGACCTTGCGGAAAAGGAGTCCTGCATCATAGTTGGCCGCTGTGCCGACTACATTTTGAAGGATCACAAAAACATAATCAATATATTTATTTATGCGCCTTATGAGGCAAGGCTAAAAAACTGTGTGGAGACTCTTGATATGCAGCCCGATGAAGCCAGAAGGATGATAGCATCTGTTGACAAAGCCAGAGAATCCTATCACAGGCATTATTGCGGTTACTCCATGTCGGACAAGGATTATAAGCATGTGATAATTGATTCGAGCTTGCTTGGGGCAGACGGAACCTGTGATGTGCTTACGGAAATAATTAAGATGAGATTCAAGCTTTAGATTTGATATAAAAACAAAATAGAATGCAGTAAATAAAGAACAAATAAGCAACGGAGCTTACTTTTTCAAGTAGGTTCCGTTGCTGTTTTTTTAGAAAAATTTAATCCGGTGAATAACTTAGCGGATAAAGAAAGAAGGTGTTCATATGGTTTTGCTTGAAATAAAAAAGCTTTCAAAATGCTTCAATGACCTGGAGGTTTTACGGGACGTAAACATTTCCATAACAAAAGGCGAAGTTGTAGTTATTATCGGTCCCTCAGGCTCCGGAAAGAGCACCTTGTTAAGGTGTGTGAATCTTTTAGAGCATCCTACCGGCGGCGAGATTTCATACATGGGGCAGGACATTACTCACCTTGGGAAAAAGGTTACGGATTACAGGAAGCATGTGGGGATGGTTTTTCAAAGATTCAACCTGTTTCCGTTAAAAACCGCCCTGGAAAATATCATGTATGCTCCGGTTAAGCTGAGCAAAGTGCCTCATAGTGAGGCAAAGGAGCAGGCTATGGAGCTTCTCCGCAAGGTAGGATTGGAAAGCAAGGCAAATGTTTATCCTCATGCCTTATCCGGCGGACAGCAGCAAAGGGTGGCCATTGCCAGGGCATTGGCCATGCAGCCCGACATCCTGTTGTTCGATGAACCTACCTCAGCTCTGGACCCCGAGCTGGTGGGGGATGTTTTGGAGGTAATGAAGCAGCTGGCGAAGGAGGGAATGACCATGATGGTGGTCACCCATGAAATGGGCTTTGCCAAGGATGTGGCCGACCGTGTCATATTCATGGACGGCGGCTATATAGTGGAGGAAGATACGCCCATAGAAATTTTTACGCGGCCTAAAAACGAAAGAACCAAGTCATTCTTATCCAGGGTGCTTTGACGGGAGGTGAACTTCAATGGAAGTGAATTTTAAAAAGGCTTTTGAGACATTAGGTCCCAGCCTCATAGATGGCATAGGAATTGTCGTTTATATCACCATAGTAGGTTTTACCTGCGCTCTTGTTTTCGCTCTTTTAATTGCAATCGGCAGGCTTTCCAAAAACAAAATCCTTGACAGGCTGCTCAGCATATTCATTGAGATAGTCCGGGGTACGCCTCTTCTGGTCCAGTTTTTCTACATTTATTATGTGGTGCCCATGCTGCTAAACGGGGCTATGGGTTTATTGGGCCAGGATACCAATATCCAGATTCCGGCTGCCACCTGCGGAATTATAGGTTTTACCATCAATTACGGATGCTACATGTCGGAAGTCATCCGCTCCGCAATACTGGCCATCGATTTCGGGCAGCGTGAAGCAGGCTTGGCCTTAGGGTTCAGCGAAAATCAGGTGCTGTTTCACTTCATCATCCCGCCGGCATTGCGTAATTCCGTGCCGGTATTCGGAAATTATCTGGTCATGCTTATTAAGGATACGTCCCTATTGGCTATGATTACGGTGCAGGAGCTGCTGCTGCGGACAAAGACCTTTGCATCCCAGACATTCTTAACTGTGGAAGCATATACCATTTTAGCCCTTGTTTATTTAGTAATCAGCCTGCCCCTATCCCAATTAAGCAGGATAGTTGAGAGAAGGTTAAAGCAAGTTAGATGAAACATTAAATTTAAATATAAAATAAAAAATGTGAGAAGGAAGGGAAAAGATATGAAAAAAATTAAGTTGAAAAAATGGATGGCGTTATGTATGACATTCATAATGGTACTTGCTGTTGTTACAGGCTGCGGCAGCGCTAATAACAGCGGGGGCACTCCGTCGCCAACAAGTACTCCTACACAAGCTGCATCCGGTGAATCACAGATGCTTACAAAAATAAAAGAGAAAGGCTACATTCTTATCGGTTCTTCCAATGACGCACCTTTCTCATATCAGGATGTAACTACTAAAGAATTAAAAGGCATCGACATTGAAATACTTCGTGAAATTTGCAAACGCTTAGGTATACCTGACATTCAGATGAAGGTTATCGATTTCTCCAACCTCCTTGTGGAGCTTAACAACAACAGCATCGATATGGTTGTTGATGCCATGTATGTTAAAGTCGAAAGGCTTCAGATTGCCGCATTTACTGATAAATGGTACCAGGAAGGCGAAGCAATAGTAATTGCTGCCGATTCAACCATTGCCACCAAGGAAGATTTAAAAGGAAAAACCTTAGGCGCACAGCCGGGTACAGCCTTCTATGAAACTGCCGAAAAGTGGCTCAATGAGGGCAAGATAGGAAAGGTGGAGGCCTATGACAATCAGGCCACCTTAATGACAGCCGTTAATATGGGCAAGGTGGACGCCGTTGTTACCGACGGCATCGTAGCCGGATTTACATTATCATCCGACAGCTCACTGAAATTAAAGCTTATGTCTCCGTATGTACCGGAGGCCAGCGGACAGATTGGCGCGGCAGTGCGCTTTGCAGACAAGGATTTCTTAAATGAAGTTAATAAATGCTTAAATGAGATGAAGGAAGACGGCACTCTGATGAAAATTTTAAAAGATTACGGCTTAACTGAAGATTATTTCGTCGGCGTTGAAGAAGGGGTTACCAAAAACGTCAAATAAGCCGATAATTAAGGGAGAGACTTAAAAATCTCTCCCATCCATTTGAACAGGAGTAGTGATATTTATGGAATTTCAGTATTATTTGCCCGTCAACCTTGTATTCGGAAAAGGTAAATCCTTATTTATAGGAGAAAAAGCCGCTGCCTTAGGAAAAAAGGCTATGATTGTCACGGGAGGCAGCAGCACAAAGCGCTCCGGCTTATTGGGAAAAACCGGGGAGCAGTTAAGAGATAAGAATATTCCCTATGTTATTTTTGATAAAGTAACGCCAAACCCTTTAACCACCACCGTTCTTGAAGGAGCAGCAATTGCACAGGCAGAAGGCTGTGATGTAGTCATCGCCTTAGGCGGCGGAAGCAGCATAGATGCTGCAAAAGGCATAGCCTTTCAGGCGGTGAACGGCGACGATATAAACGATTATATTTTTGGAAGGAAATCAAGCGACAAAGCACTTCCTATTATTGCCGTACCCACAACCTGCGGTACCGGAAGCGAGGGCAACGGATTTGCCGTTATGACAAATCCCGAATCAAAAGACAAAAAATCCCTGCGCTGCAGCGCCATAGTCCCGGCTTGCTCTATCATAGATCCTCTTTTGATGGCCACTATGCCAAAGGATATTTTGGCATCCGTTGGCTTTGATGCATTATGCCACAATATTGACGGGTATATATCATCCATTGCCCAGCCTATGACGGATATTTTGGCATTGGAAGGCGCAAGGCTTGCTATTAACTGCCTTAAAAAGGTTTATGCAAACCCAACAGATATGGAAGGCTGGGAAGGTTTGTGCCTTGCCAGTACTTTGGGAGGCATGGTTATAAATACGGCGGGAGTTACAGCCCTTCACGGAATGGAGCATCCCGTAAGCGGTCTTAAGGATGTGGTCCACGGAAGAGGCCTTGCCGCTCTGGCACCCGCGGTATTTGAAGAATCAATTAAAGGGGACCCTAAGAAGTTTACCATACTGTCAAGGCTTTTAGGCGGCAGGGATGAAAATGATTTTATGGATAAAATAAATGAGCTTATTCATGAGCTTAAATTAAATACCACTTTAGGAGATATGGGGATTAAGAATGATGATGTGGACTGGCTGGCGGAAAACTGCATGAAGGTTTCAGCGGCAAGTATTGCAAATCATCCTGTGGTTTTCAGTGTTGAAGATTTAAAGAGAATATACCGGAAAGCTATATAATTTATAGGGGCTTAAATAAATCAACATAAGGTATGGAGGCGAAAAGACATGCTTAAAGATGCATTACCCAAAGTTAATATGGCGCTGCCGGGGCCCAACGCCAAAGCTGTACTTGACAGGCGTGCAAAGGCAATACCCGGCGCCATTAAATGTGTTTATCCAATTGTTATAAACAGGGGAGAAGGTGCCATGATAGAGGATGTGGACGGAAATATCTTTCTTGACTGGGTAGGAGGTGTCGGAGTACTTAATATAGGCTACAGCCGCCCAGAGCTTATAGAAGCTTTGAATGAACAGTCCCAGAAGTACTTTCACGCCATGATGAACATAGTCACCCACGAAGGTTATATTGAGCTTGCGGAAAAGATGAATGAAATAGTCCCCGTTAAAGATAAGGAAAGGAAAACCATGTTTGCAAATTCCGGTGCGGAAGCCATAGAAAACGCAGTGAAAATTGCCAGGTCTTATACGGGAAGGCCAAATATCATAGTGTTTTCCGGCGCATTTCACGGAAGGACATTGCTGGCATCGGCAATGACGGCAAAAAAGGTTTATTCCTATGGCACCGGCCCCTTTCCTGACGGAATATACCGGGGGGAATTTCCATATATGTACCGCAAGCCGGAGGGCATTAGTGAAGAAACTGCCATAGATTACTATATTGAAAGGCTGGAAAAGGTTTTCGACGAGGCGTCTCCGGCAGAGCTTGTGGCGGCTGTTGTCTTTGAACCTGTTCAGGGTGAAGGAGGCTTTATTCCGGCTCCCATAGAATGGGTGAAGGCCGTGAGAAAAATATGTGATGAAAAGGGCATATTGATGGTTGCCGACGAGATACAAACGGGTTTCGGACGTTCCGGAAAGATGTTTGTATCAAATTACTGGGAGGAAGCAGGCTGTGCCCCGGATATCATCGTATCGGCAAAATCCATAGCAGGCGGAATTCCAATAAGCGCTATTACAGCCGGAGCCAAAATTTTTGACGGCATAAAAAGCGGTATTATAGGCGGAACCTTCGGCGGAAATGCCCTTGCCTGCGCAACGGCCCTTAAAGTTATTGAAATTATTGAGAAAGAAAATTTATGCGATAGATCCCTGGACATTTCAAAAAAATGCAGGGATGAATTTGATAAATGGAAAGAGGAATATGAGGAAGTCGGCGATGTCCGCGGTATCGGCTGCATGATGGGCATAGAATTTGTCACCGATAAAAAGACCAAGACCCCCAATACCCAGCTGGTCACCGATATAGTGGCACATGCGGCACAGCACGGACTTATCGTTGAAAACGCAGGAGCCCATTCCAACGTTATAAGGTTTTTATGCCCGCTGGTGGTCACCGACGATCAGCTGGACAACGGCTTGAAGATATTAAAGGAAGCAATTGAGGCTTGCAGGAATAAGAATTAGTAAAAAAGTGCAGCAGATGATATCTGTGAAGAATGAAAATATTGCGTACAACACCTGTCTTAATGGATAAAATTCCAAAAATGAGGCAGGTGTTTTTAATTTGAATAATTTTAAATTGAGTATCTCTTTATATGTTTGAGGTTGAGGCATTATATAGAGAGAAAATATAAGAATCAAATTTTAGGGTATATTTTTTAAAGTTATGATAGTGTTGAATGATGTGCAGCTGGTTATATTGAAGAGAATATTGGAATAATGATGAAACACAAATCCCTAATCATACGTCTAATTTTAACAGGTTATTTATGGATTAGGAAAAAGTCTTAAATGATATGTTTATAAGGGAGGATGCTTAAATGAAAAGGTTACTGATTATAGCAATTATTATTTTATCCGGCTTATCTGGCTGTTCAGGCGATACAATCACATCTCAGGAAAATGCAAAAGAAGTGAATGAGCTGGTACAGGGCTTAATGGCAAATTCGCAGCAAGTGGATTTTCAGGTGGAACCTTCACGGGCTGATTGGGCTCCGGATGGACTTGCACAAATAAGGGAAATGGCATTTGGCTTGATACCTGCAATAAAAGTTACTGGTAAGATGAACGGGAAAGTAGATTTACACAAACCGGGGATGGCTTTTTTCAAATGGAGCGACACAAGCATTTATATTGACTTGAAATCATCCGATCCCCAAGGGAGTATCTATATTGAATCAAAATATGGAATTCATGAGGCGGAGGCAAACAAGGAAAGTGTAGATAAAGTAATTGAATTTGCGAAGAAAAGCCTGCTTCTATAGTTTCAAGTTGATCCGCCCCTTCCTATTATTTGAACTCCTTTAACACATTACCGATGCGTGCAATTCCATCAGCAATTTTTCCTTCCTGTGTATTGGAGAAATTGATTCTAAGGGTATTGGACTTATTAGTATTAGGGAAAAAGGAATTTCCGGGAACAAATGCCACATCATGTTCAAGGCATCTCTCAAGGAGCTTAACCGTATTAATTCTATCGTTCAACTCCACCCAGAGGAAAAGCCCGCCTTCGGGTTTTGTATATTTTGTGTCCGGAGGAAAATATCGGCTTATGGCGTCAATAGCAACGTCACGCCGCCTTCGGTATACTTCTCTTATTTTGTTGATATGTGCGTCAATATCATATTTTTCGAGATAAGCAGCAATCACCATTTGTGCTATTGTATTGCACTGTAAATCTACTCCCTGCTTTACAAGCACATACTTTTGAATAACATCTTTGTCACCTGCAATCCAGCCAATTCGGTAACCCGGACAAAAAATCTTTGAAAATGTCCCTGTACATACTATATTGCCAGTACGGTCAAATGATTTTACAGATGTTAAGAAGTCACCTTCATATCTAAGCTCTCCATAGGGATTATCTTCGATAACTATCACGTTATATTTCGCTGATATATCCGCCACCTGCTGCCGGCGCTCTAAACTCCATGTTCTTCCCGTCGGGTTTTGAAAATTAGGAATAATGTAAATTATTTTTGAAGCTGGAAATGCTTTCAAAGCCTTTTCCAGCTCAGAAATAATCATTCCTTCCCCGTCCGTTTCAACTTCAACAAATTTGCAGCCATATGATTTGAACGCACTAATAGCAGCCAAATATGTAGGGCTTTCACATAGCACAGCATCCCCTTCATCCAAAAATACTTTTCCAGAAAGGTCAAGAGCCTGTTGAGAACCATGCGTTATCATAATATTTTCGTCACAAAATGACGTACCAAGCTGAGAGTTCATTCGCTCTGCAATCCATTTTCGCAAAGGTTGATAGCCTTCCGTAGTCGAATACTGCAGCGCCTGTCCTCCATTGTGCTCTAAAACATAGTTGTTTGCCGCTTTTATTTCTTCAATGGGGAACAATTCAGGAGCGGGCAATCCCCCTGCAAATGAAATAACTTCCGGTTTTTCCGTCAGCTTTAATAATTCTCTGATTTCAGATGCCTTGATACTCGATATTCTTCTTGCGTATTTATACTCCATAATAATTCTCCTTTATCAAATGAAGATTTCTGCTTCGGAAAAAAGTGCTGCTTTCCCGCTCAAAATGGTGCGCTCTCCCGCATGACGGCAGTACAGAATGCCGCCCCTTTGGGATGCTTGGTAAGCAGTGAGCGTGTCGCGGCCCAGCTTCCCGGCCCAAAGAGGGCTCACATGGCAATATCATCGGAAAGCCACTTGTCCATGACACAGACAGCGGCGGGATTTCCAGCAAAAATTTGATCGGTAAACGCGTCTACAACATACTGTTTCATGTTAAGTCCTCCTTTTTCAGATATTTCTGGCTCAAAGGCCAAGTTCTGCATCCGTAGCACCCTTTGGCGCGGCATCCGGGTTCTGCTTCAGCAAAATTGGTCATGCTCAAATTCCTCCCTTAACAGGTAAGGGGCTTGCTAAAATTGTATCATCACGGTATAATGCATACAATATTAATATTGTATGTACAACAATTTGAAGGTGGGAATTGGGATGTCTGTCAACTCATTTGATAATTACCCCCTGGCATGGAAGCCAGAGAAAGAGAAATTAAAGCAGCCGTATTTCAAAGCACTTGCAGAAGATTTGGAAAACAGGATAAAACGGGGCATATTGAAACCCGGAACAAAATTGCCGCCCCAGCGTGAAATTGCGGATTATCTGAATTTGAACTATACAACGATAACCAGAGTCTATGAGATATGCAAAAAGAAAGGCTTGGTCTATGGAGCAGCAGGAAAAGGAACCTTTGTTTCGCCCCATTCTTCGGAAAATATAACGATTACAGCATCCAATCTCACCGATGGATGTATTGAAATGGGGGCTGTAAATGGCTTCAGCGAATATACCGAATTGACGGAAAGGGCTACCCGCGCTGTTGTTGAAAAGGGGTATCTCCGCAATTTGTATGAATACACCCACCCAGCCGGTCAACCTCATCAGCTTGCGGCAGGCATTCGCTGGATGGAGCAGCTGGGAGTGCATACAGACAACGAACATACTGCGATTTTTGCAGGTGCGCAAAATGCCATAACAGTAGCCTTGGTTTCCCTCTTTTCACCCGGAGATAAGATTGCCACCGATCAGTATACCTACTCCAACTTGATTGAGCTTGCTAAATTGCTCCATATCGTTTTAGTCCCCATCAGAGGGGATAAAAATGGAATGTGCCCGGATGATTTAAAAAGACAATGCGGTACCAATAAGATGAAAGGCATCTATCTTATGCCCTCCTGTGCCAATCCGACAACAATCGTAATTTCAAAAGAGCGGCGTGAAGAATTGGCGGCAGTCATCCGAAAGCATCGACTGATTTTGATTGAGGATGATGTCTCTGCGTGGATGCCCACTTCTATCGGAAATATGCTGCCATCTATGTTTGATCTTCTGGCGGGGCAGAGTATTTATATCTGCGGAATGACAAAAAACCTATGCCCCGGCCTCCGGATTGCATACATGACTTTTGCCGAATGTTTTCGTCAGGAAATTCTCCATGGATTATTCAATATCAACGTCAAAACATCTTCTCTTGATGCAGAAATTATAACGGAGCTTATTCTCAATGGTGATGCTTACAAAATTGCGGAACATAAGCATTCTTTAACCGAGAGGGCCTGTGCTCTGTTTGCAAAATATTTTCCCGAGTGCTGGAAAGAACATGGAAAAATCAGCTATTACCAATGGATGCCGATTGAAATAGAGAAGCCGTTCCGTGATATTGAAGAAGATTTCATAAGTCAAGGGATTCGTGTCTATCATTCTGAGCGGTTCGCAGTAGCAAAAAATCAAGGCCATAATTTTCTCCGCGTTACTCTTTGCTCTGCGGGAAGTATGCGGAAACTGGAAAAAGGACTGCAAATCTTAAAAAGTTGCTTAGATTGAAGCCGGTTGTATGAAGCTATCGGCAAGCTGACCAAAGTACAGCAACGGAGACTACACCTATACTATTTTGCAGGTTTGAGTTACAGCCAGATTGCCAAATGTGAAGGTGTAAACCACCGTATCCGCCATATCTGAGAAAATATCTGTTCTTATATTAAAATTCATTTTCCAACCTAATATAACAGGGAGCGTATGGATACGCTTTATGCTTATCATAATATTGGCATCCCGGCTCTAATTCGTAGGATTCTACGAGATATGCCACGACATATTGCGCTAATTCTTCTGGAGATTCCTTGCAGCCATGCAGAAGCCAGCGATTGGCCATTCCCCAAAATCCACCCATACCAAAGAAAAAGTGATACCGTACTTTTGGTGAAAAGTCAAACCCACCTTTTTCTGCATTTTCCGGTTTGACTTCCTTTGCTACGCGGAACATCAATTCGTCATGGCTTTGCATGAAAAAATAAAGCATGTTGCTTTCCTGAAGGAGATCAAAAAATTCCCGATGTTCCAGCCAGAAAGAAAAGTATGCCAAAGCTGTTCTATAAAATGTATGGTGATCCCCCATAAACATGCTCGCCGCAAGTTCTTCAAATATAGATTCACAGCAGCGCATGAGAAGTTCTTCTTTGCTTTTGTAATAACGATAAAAGGTACACCGGGCCAGTTGAGCGCGATCCACGACTTCCGTGATCTTAATCTCTCGGAACGGCTTTTCTTTCATCAATAAAAGAAGCGCGCTCATCATCCACTCCTCAATTTGATTTCGCGTTTTTTGTCTTGAATGTCCGTTCATGCCGACCTTCCTCCTGAGACATTTTTTGAAATATGTATCATTTTCTCAAAATCGTTGAATTGAAAATGAAGTCTGCTATAATGATACCATATTCATTAAAAGATACAAGTGTCTCACAATTGGTTGTGTTACCTGCTTCGGACTTGCCGCAGACTCTTAGGGTGGTTTTTTTTATATAACACAGTTAGAGCTAACTAACTTAAATGGAGGAATAAATATGGTAAAGAAAAAATCCGGCAGACAGTCGGAAAAAGTAAAGATGTCTTATTTATTTGAGCTGGCTGGTAGCAAGAAAAGAATTCTATATACAGCCATCCTGTTCAGCATTTTGTCTGGATTGAGTACCTTTGTTCCATATGTTATGGTTTTTCGGACGGTGCTGTTTCTGTTTAAGGACAATGGTAGCATGGATGCGGTTATGCAATATGGGCTGATCGCAGCAGTTTTTATCCTGTTGAGGTTTATTTTTCAGGCCATTTCAGCCGGTATGACACATATAGGCGCATACAACGTGCTTTATCAAGTACGAAAAAAAGTTTGCAACCATATTGGAGAAGTCAATCTTGGTTTTTTTACGGACAACAGTACAGGTGAGATCAAAAAAGTGCTAATGGAGGATGTAGAGCGACTGGAAAAATTTTTGGCGCACCAGATTCCTGACATAACAGTCGCTATCGTGGTTCCCCTTGCGGTGCTCATTTACCTCCTCACAGTAAATATCCCGATGGCCTTAATACTTCTGCTCCCTATTGTTGTAACACTTTTCCTCCAATATCTCATGATCGTGATTACAAAGCCTTTGATGGCAAATTTCCCGGGGGTCCTCGGGAGGCTCAATTCAGCTATATTGCAATTTGTAAATGGAATGCCGGTTATGAAAGCCTATAATCTTACTGCAAACTCTTACCGGGATTATTCTGAAACCGGCAGGGAGTACAACGACTTGTGGGTAAAGGTTGCTAAAATTGCAGCCCCGCTCAGTGCGGTATGCAAAGTGCTTATCGAATCAGGTATCTTTTTCACTGTGCCACTGGGAGGCTGGCTTTACCTGTCGGGCAAGCTGGAGCTTGGAGCCTACATTTTCTTTATTATCATGAGCATTGTATTTTTGGCTGCCTACAACAATCTGATGAATTTTGCGCAGATTTTCAGTCAAATTTCTTCCGGACTGGAACGCATTAAGGCCGTGATGGATACTCCTGAAATGCTGTCGGGCGCAGATGAAATTTCTGAACCGGCGGAAGAACATACCGTTGCTTTTTCTCATGTTACCTTTGCCTATCAAAAAAGAGAGGTTCTTTGCGATGTGTGTTTAACGCTTTCCAAAGGAAGTTTAACTGCTTTCGTAGGACCTTCCGGAGCCGGAAAGAGCACTGCGGCCCAATTGATTCCTCGTTTTTGGGATGTTACAAAAGGTTCAATCCGTATAGATGGCAAGGACATTCGGGAACTTCAAACAGAAAATCTGATGGAGCTTGTGTCATTTGTCTTTCAGGAAGCCTTTATGCTGGACGATACCGTCTATCAAAATATTGCAATCGGGAAGCCGAATTGTACTCGGCAGGAGGTGGAGGCTGCGGCTAAAGCCGCGCAAATCCATGACTTTATCCTAACGCTTTCCAAAAGTTATGATACGCAGATAGGCACGGCAGGCATAAAAATGTCAGGTGGTGAAAAACAACGCATCTGTATTGCAAGGGCTATATTGAAAAATTCCCCCATCATTATTTTCGATGAGGCTACCAGTTTTACGGATATTGAAAACGAGCACAAAATCCAAATGGCCCTTGGTAATCTGCTGAAAAATAAAACAATAATTATGATTGCACACCGACTGCACACGATTGTCAACGCAGATCAGATTTGTGTATTTGATAACGGACAGGTCAAGGAAGCTGGTACTCATCCGCAATTGCTGGAGAAAGCCGGGCTTTACGCAGATATGTGGCACGTTTATACAGAACAGGGAAAGGAGGTGTTCGCAAAATGATTTCCATGATGAAAGCAATTCGTAAACTTGGCGATAAGGATAGCCGCAGACTCATTTCACCTATTGTATTAAGTGTGTTTGATTCCCTGCTGAACTCCTGTATGTATGGTGTGATGCTGTTTGTTCTGCTGGATTTAGCTCAGGGACAGTTCCAGACAGAAAATTTAAAAGGGTATGTTTTGGTTTTGGTAACTGTTTTCTTGCTACGGTGCATTGTCCAGGCAATCAGCTTTACGCAGGCGCAGTGCCTCGGCCCTGATATTTCTTACAGGCTGCGCATAACGCTTGGTAACCATATTCGCAGCTTAAACTTGGGCTACTTTAATAAGAACAGTATCGGAAAATTAAGCGGAACGTTACTCACAGATGTGAACGACTTTGAAACTATTGTAACTCACTGCCTGTGTGATTTTATCAAGGTGATTTCCTTCACGGCGCTTTCCATGATAGCAGCGGTATTGATAAACTGGAAGTTTGGATTAGCAATCGCGCTTCTTGTGTTAATCGCCTTTCCGTTCCTTAGACTTTCTGGAAAGGTTTCGGAGAGAAATTATGAAAAGCTGCGGAATGCCAATCATAACGTTGTCTCTCGTATCGTTGAATACATCAGCGGAATCAAGACGTTCCACCTGTATACTCTGATTGGAAGCAGGTTTAGGCGTTTGGACGACGCGCTCCAAAATTTAAGACGGGAGTCTATTCGTACTGAGATATCCATTCTTCCTGCCGCACTGAGCTTTTCTTCCATCACGGCCATGATCGTGCCGGTCGCACTGATTTTAGGAACGTGGTTTTTAACCGCGCAGCACATGAACGCAGCCAGTTTTCTGCTTTTCGTGCTGCTGGCAATTTCCATATCCAGTATGATGACGGTACTGAGTTCCCTGTATCCGCAGGTGCGCTCCATTTCTAGGGCCGCAGACAATATCCTATCCGTTTTGGGTGAGAAGCCGCTTCCCTATGAGGCGGAAAAGCCGGATTTTAAGAACTATGAGATATCATTTCACGATGTTTCCTTCGGGTATACGAAAGAGAGTTCCGTGCTTCATAATCTATCATTTACCGCGCGTCCCGGCACCACAACGGCGTTGATCGGACCTTCCGGGTCCGGAAAAACTACCATTATAAGTTTAATCGCGCGTTTTTGGGATGTAACAGAGGGAAGTATTACGATTTGCTACGAAGATATTCGGAAGATCATGCCTGATACGTTAGCTCATCAAATGGCCATCGTATTTCAGGATGTCTATCTGCTTCAGGATACCGTTATTAACAATATCAAAATTGGCAATCCTTCGGCAACTAAAGAAGAAATCGTTGCCGCCGCCAAAGCTGCTCACTGCCATGATTTTATTATGGAAATGGAAAATGGATATGATACGATGATCGGGGAAGGCGGCTCCACCCTTTCCGGTGGTGAAAAGCAGCGTATTTCTATTGCGCGGGCACTTTTAAGGAACGCCCCGATCGTACTGCTGGATGAAACAACGTCTAGCTTAGATGCCGATAATGAAAAAGAAATTCAACATGCATTTGACCATCTTATGAAGGGAAAAACCGTATTGGTTATTGCGCATCGTCTGAAAACGATCATCAATGCGGACAATATCCTTGTATTGGACAAAGGACATATACGGGAATCAGGTACACATGACGAACTCATGCACCGAAACGGCTGGTATGCGCATATGATTGAGGAACAGCGAAAAGCCGAGCAATGGTCGGTCCAAAATTGAAATAGAAGGGATGTAATCGAATATGGGGATAAAGGTTAGCGGAGCTTGTTAATAAAGCAATCGCAATTTATTGTGATAGTATAAAGGTCGGAAAGATTAAATATAAAGAGAGGTAACTGCCCTGCGGGAAATAAAAAAACCGTAGTTTTGGCAGATGATTTGTCGTGCTAAAATTGCAAAAATGGTAGCCAAACGGCGGCTTTGGGATAGGAGGCTTTTATGTACCCAAAGCCGTTACATTTTGCATATGAGGGGCCGCCACTTTATGACGGTCTAATGTAGCAGAGTTTCAACAGGTGAAAAATCCTTATTGCTTCCGTCTTGGAATACGGCGGTAAAAATTGAGTTTTCGGATGACGGGCCACTCCTGCAAGATGTGATTGCTAATTTTCTGATACGGCAAAAGGGCGGTCTGTAACAGGCTGCTTGATGTGGTAGAATAAGGTTAAGCGGAGTATTCCATGCAGAATAGGAAAGTGGCTTTGGTGATCAAAAAATCATTGCCATTTATTCAAAAATTACTATAGGAGAAAAAAGATGAAAAGATATCCTGAAACAACTGTTAGTGCAGTGATTTTTAATCCTCAAGAGAAAATACTTCTTTGCAAGTCTCACAAATGGGGCAATAAATATGTAATCCCGGGCGGGCATATTGAATTAGGAGAAAAAATGGAAGAGTCATTAAAACGGGAAATATTGGAGGAAACGGGGTTAAATATTTATGATATTAAACTGATAGGTCTTAAGGAAAGTATATTTAGTGATACATTCCACGAAAAAAAGCATTTTATTTTTATCGATTACAAGTGTAAGACCGATTCAAGTAATGTAGTCTTAAATAACGAAGCAGAAGAATATGAATGGGCAGATATGCAGCAGATTGAAAATTATGATTTGGGCGGATTTACAAAAGAGTTATTAATGCTGTTAAGGGATAAGAACAAGACTGAAAACTGTGTTGAGATTTTTTACAACTACTGACATATTTAAGGCGAAGCTATGGAATTCGGAATTCCTGCGGCTAACTCTTTTTTCCCGAATTTGATTTTGGCGGTTTAATAGAACTCCGCTTACAAGTAATATTCAATAACTCTATCTGCTTATAGACTTCATTTATCTCCTCAGCAATCGCATCACAGTCAATTCCATTCATTTTCAGCCCAGCCATAATTTCAGAGACAGCTTTCGCATAATTTGCTTTATGATTTGCATTAAGCTCTGTCCAATTAATTCCTTTAAAGTACTTAACGATAGAGTGATTCAGTTTTATTTTGCCTTGCAGCATCAGCACGGCTATTATTGGGTATCCGGCATATCCACCCCAGTAGGATGCATCATCATTTGAAGTATATATACCATCTTCCCAGGTAACTGTATATTCTTTAGAATAATTTGAGGACGTCACTTTTGCAGTGCCATTACCGACTGCCACCCGGTTATCAGCAATGGCGCTGTAGGCCTCATGTATTTTTTCTATTGGCGGCATTTTATTCATAAGTTTGCGGCTCCTTTCTAGTTGTTCCTTTGCAGATTTCTTGCAGAATAGCGGTAAGTCGATATTCTCAAGAAAAGGTTTTAAGATTCAACCCATCAAAATGTCGTTTAATCTTCTTAAGCCTGACTTATATATTAAGAGAATAACATATGAGCCTGGAATTTCCAAGGCTAATAAAGAAAAAGATGTGTTCAAATCCATGTTTGATTATGCAAGAAGCATTGGCGTAACACCATAGTAACAACACCTGCCTTAATGGATAAAATTCCCAAAAATGGAGCAGGTGTTTTTATTTTGGATAATTTTAAATTGGAAACAAGCACGGTATGGAGTTGCCGGACATAGGCAGCTGGAATGCCCATAAAGTGGTCTCTTTATATTTAAAAAGTAGTCTTATAGCAGGGGTTTATGATAGAATTATTAAATAGGCAGATAAAATTGAGAGGTTATTTACATGTACTATTATGAAGATAAGTGGTTCAAGTTAATACAAGGTGATTGCATTGAAAGATTAAGAAGCATTGATGAAAAGTCAATAAACATGATATTTGCCGACCCGCCATATAAGTTAAGCAACGACGGTATAACCTGCAAATCCGGTAAAATGGCAAGCGTAAATAAAGGTGAGTGGGACAGGTCAGAAGGGCTTAAAGACGATCATGATTTTAATAAGAAGTGGCTTTTGGAATGCGGCAGGGTATTAACTGATAATGGTACCATATGGATTTCCGGAACATATCATATAATTCATTCCATAGCTTTTGCACTTATGGAAATGAATTATTACATCATAAATGAAGTAACATGGAACAAACCCAATGCGGCTCCAAATATGGGATGCAGGTGTTTTACAGCCAGTCAGGAAACTCTTCTTTGGGCTAAAAAGTCCAAGAAGGCCAGACATGTTTTCAATTACAGCCTGATGAAGGAGCTAAACGGCGGAAAGCAGATGAGAAGCGTGTGGGATATTCCCACAACTCCGATGAGAGAAAAGACCTACGGCGGACATCCTACACAAAAACCAAAGGAGCTTTTAAAAAGATGTATATTATCAAGCACCAATCACGAAGATATAATTCTTGATCCCTTCTGCGGCTCAGGTACAACGGGTGTTGTTGCAGTGGAAAACAGAAGGAAATTTATTGGTATTGATACTAATACTGAGTATCTTGAACTGACAAAAAAACGCTTACTTGATGCAGAGGGGGAAATCACTTGGATGAACTATGGGCAAAACCCTTTTTAAAATGGGCAGGCGGCAAAGGCCAGCTCATTTCTCAGATAGAATCATATCTTCCTGAAAGGCTTAAGGAAGGGAAAATAAAAAAATATGCCGAACCTTTTTTGGGCGGCGGTGCCGTATTTTTTTATTTGGTATCCCGGTACAAATTTAAGCAGGTTATTTTAAACGATATAAATGAGGAATGTGTTCTTACATATAATGTAGTTAAGGATAATGTTGATGATTTGATTAAGGTTTTATACGATATGGAGATGAAATATAAAAGCTTATGTGATGAAGATAGACAAGCTATGTTCTATGAAGCAAGGGAAGCATTTAATGATGAGAGAGTAAAAATAAACTATAATATATATTCGCCTGATTGGGTAAAGCATGCAGCCAACATGATATTTTTAAATAGGACATGCTTTAATGGACTGTATAGAAAAAATAAAAAGGGGCAGTTTAACGTACCCTTCGGTAAATATAAAAATCCTACCATATGTGATATTAATAATCTAAGAGCAGTCAGCAGCGCCCTTAAAAATGCGGTTATTACCTGTGGAGATTTCGAAAATATTTCAAAATTCATCGATAAAGATACTTTTGTATATATGGATCCGCCATACAGGCCGCTCAATGAGACTTCCAGCTTCACTGATTATTCAAGTGTACCTTTTGACGATGAAAGCCAGATAAGGCTGTCACAGTGGTATAAATTGCTGGATAAAAAGGGAGCAGCGTTGTTGTTAAGTGAATCGGATCCTACAAATACCAATCCTGAAGATAAGTTCTTCGATGAGCTTTATAAAGACTATTCCATATACAGGGTAAATGCAGTGAGAGCTATAAATTCAAAAGTATCAGGCAGGGGAGCCATCAGGGAATTGCTGATAGCCAATCATAAGTAACTCCAGAGTTTCAGTTTTCCATCCTGGATCCCCGGCGGATTGATGGGAATTCAGCTTTTGCCGGGCCTGCCTGTTGATGCGTTTATGGTTGTTTGTCCGGCTGCCGGCTGCCGCTGCTCTCATTTTAACTTACAGAGAGAACGGGAAACAAGGTATGATTACGCTTCTGAAACGCGGAATAGACATAAAGAATGTAAAATTAAAGGGCTGGTATTTTATAACGGTTCTTTTGATGCCGCTAACCAGCCGCACACCCTGGCCCGGCAAAGATACATAATATAAACAGAAAGGCGGTTGATAATGGGCTATCTCAAGAGAAATATGCCCATGCATCAACCGTCTTTTTTGTGTTTTTGAACTGACAGGAGTTTATATAATGATGGTATAATGTCACAGTGGCATTTGAAGCATGGAAATCTATTGCTCACTATGCCTGATGAGCCCGTCTAAAAACAACAGGTTGATTTCCTCCGCCAGCTTGGGGCTGTGCTCAAGAGTAGGACGTATTTTCCTGTTGTGCAGAAAATAGTTGTAGAAGATGTCAATATAGATTTCTATGGCAGTGTCGGAAATATCCGTTGAAAAATACCCGATTTTTTTCCCTTCCTTTATGATAGATGAAATCAGGCCTTTGTTTTCCGTATTGAAATCATCAAGATATTGCCGGAGAACAGGGTCGCTTTCCACGGCGTCAAAAAAGAAATCCATATTATAGCGGCTGCCGTATATGATCCTGTTTTCCAGGTATTCCCTCATCTTGTCGATAAAATTACAGTCCTTTTCAACCAGCTCTTTTGTCTCACACAGGCTTTCATCCAAAATGTTTTTTACTATGATCCGCCTAAGATTGTCTTTGCTCTCAAAAAAGTTGTAAATGGAAACTTTGGAGACGCGGGCTTTTTCGGCGATTTCTGTTACGGTTACTTTCTCAAAACCGTATTTTCCGAACAGCTCCAAGGCGGTTTGAATGATAACCGCTTTTTTATCGTTTCTTCTTTTTTCAAATCCATCCATCAGGGTAACCTCCAAATTATGAACTATATAAACCTGTTTTGTAAATAATATAACATTTAATCATTGACAAGTCAAACAGGTATTGATAATATATGAACTATAGAAACAAATAAAGTTCATAATTTGAAAGGAGCATGGATATGGCGGATATTATTTTTGATAATGTAAACAAGGTTTATAAGATGGGAGAGGTTACCATCCAGGCGGCAAAGCAGGTGTCGTTTCAGGTTAGAAAGGGAGAGCTTTGCATTATTCTCGGCCCCTCCGGCGCCGGCAAGACCACGGTTTTAAACCTCTTAGGAGGCATGGAGAATGCTACGTCCGGGAAAATTCTTTTTGACGGTAAGGATATTACGGTCATGGACGATGTGGAATTGACCGATTACCGGAGGCATAAAATAGGCTTTGTTTTTCAATTTTATAATCTGATCCCCAATCTGACTGCGCTAGAAAACGTGGAACTGGCAAAGCAGGTTTGCGAATCGCCTCTGGAGCCGGAAGACGCTTTGAGTATTGTCGGCTTAAAAGACAGGATTCATAATTTCCCGGCGCAGCTTTCCGGCGGTGAACAGCAGCGTGTGGCCATTGCAAGGGCTATCTGCAAAAATCCGGATCTGCTGCTCTGTGACGAGCCTACCGGGGCATTGGACACTGAAACGGGTAAAACTGTTCTTAAGGTTTTATCCGACATCAGCCGCAAGATGGGAAAAACGGTGATCATCATCACCCATAATTCTCTTGTGGCGCCCATGGCCGACCGTCTGATAGAAATGAAAAACGGCAGGGTAGTCAAAGAAAGCGTACAGGAGTCTCCTGCGGATCTGGAGGGAATCAAATGGTAAATATGCTGCAAAAAAAGATTTTCAGGGATATAAGGGAAAACCGATGGTCATTCCTTGCAATCGTGTGTATCTGTTCGCTGGGTATTGCCCTATACAGCGGCATAAACCTGTATGTGAGTACCGTTGAAAAGGTGGTATCCGGTTATTATGAGGATGCTAATCTCGCTGATTACTGGATTTATAAAGGAAAAATTTCAAATTCCGACCTGGATAAAATACGGTCCCTGGATGGAATTGAAGAAGCCCAGTACCGTAAAGTAACGGACATTACCCTGCCCGGAGCCTCAGGAGCGGTGCTGCACATCCATGCTATTGATGAAGCGGCGAAAATCAATGTGCCGGAGCTTTTGGAAGGAAGTTTGCTTGACGGAAGCGAAAAAAGATCCCTTTTGCTTGACAGCCGCTTTGCCGAGGCCCACGGGATTTCTGCCGGGGATGTTATTACAGCAGGAGAAGGTGAGAGCCAGAAAGAGTGGCTGGTAAAAGGGATTGTCCGGGATGTGGAATATGTTTATTACGCACCGGAAGGCTTGACCGTTCCCGATTACCGCAAATACGGATTTGCCTACACAAACGCTTCCGCTTTACCGGAGGTGGCTTTTAATGAAATTATCCTTACCGTTGATAAAGGATCAAATCTTTCCCAGGAAGAAATTTCGAACAGGGTGCGCGAAGCGCTGGAAGGGGCCAATATCTTAAGCCGCCATCATCAAACAAGTTACCGGAAGGTGGCGGACGCTATGACGGGGATAAAACAAATCGGACTGTTGTTTTCCATGGCCTTTTTCCTGACGGCGGCCCTGGTGACATGGATTACCGTATCCCGAATGATGGAGAACCAGCGCCAGCATCTGGGCACACTCCGTTCTTTAGGTTATTCCAAAAAGGAAATCACAGGACGGTACGTGCTTTTGGGGGTTTTAATCACCATCCCTGCTATGATTTTGGGATGGGCCGCCGCCCGGTATCTCATCGCGGAATTACTGTACCGGGTTGGGATCACCTATTACACTATAGAAGCCACGGGTGTCACTCCCTTTACGCCCCACTTCTTTCTATCGGTATTCTGCGTGGCAGTTGTCACCTGCGGAGCAACGGTGCTATCCTGCCGCAAATCGCTGAAATCCACACCTGCAGCCCTTATGCGTCCGAAGCCGCCGGCCCAGGGACATAGGATTTTGCTGGAGAGGATAACCCCCTTTTGGCGGAGCCTTAGTTTCAGCGGAAAAATCGTGACAAGAAACCTGTTCCGCAACAAGGCGCGCCTTATTATGGGCCTTGTGGGTATCATCGGCTCAACTTCCCTGATTCTGTGCGGTTTCGGCCTGATGAATTCTATTAACTCCATGCTTGATCGGGCCTTTGATGAGACTGTGCAGTACAACGTGGAAATTAAGCTCCGGACTCCCTCAACCGTGGAGCAGTTTTCCGATATTTACGGCGTGCTGCATAGCGCGCAGAACATTGACGCAACCATGGCCTTCAGTATTTATCTTTATGGTAAAAACGGCAGTATGCAAAGCCCTTATCTTGTCGTCATGGACGAAGAACAAAGAAGCCTCAGCTTCAAGGACACAAAGGGCAACCCAGTTGACTTGCCGGAGGACGGGGCATTTATCACTCCAAGGATGGCGGATGCTCTTGGCGTGGATGTGGGCGATACCATCACAGCGGAACGCCTGGATGGGATTGTCATATCCCTAAAGGTGGCAAATATTGTGGATTTTCCTGTGGGAAATGAGGTCTATATAGGCAAAACCGCATTTTCCAAAGTATCGGACCTCCCCTTTCTTGTAAGGACGCTGCTTATAAGAGGGCAGGGGATGGACCTTAGCGGCCTTAAAGATGACCCGAGAATTTCACTGGTTGAGACAAAGGAAGAAATGCGCAGCAATATGCTCATTGTATTGGAAGCCTTGCAAAGTTTCCAGGCCATATTGATTTTATTCTCCGGCCTCCTCGCCTTTGCCGTTATGATGGTGCTGGGGCGCATGAACTACTATGAGCGGATCCGGGAGCTTGCGACGCTGAAGGTCTTGGGATTTCGCAGAAATGAGATGAAAAGGCTGGTACTGCGGGAAAACATCTGGATTACAATATTCGGACTGCCTTTTGGCTACATCATTGGTTCTTTGCTGCTTCGAGCCATACTGCAGCAGGCGACAACGCCGGATCTGGAAATCCTGCCGCTGATTACTGCTTTCAGCACTGCCCTTGGATTTGCCTTTATGCTTGCCTTTACAATGCTTGTCAATTATGTCATGGGTCGGAAGTTTAAAAGCATAGATATGGTGGCATCGCTTAAAAGTGTGGAGTAAAATATTCTTATATAAAAAGACTTTTGGAAGATTAAGAGAGAATACCAGCATGGCCTTATTGTCGGCGAAGAATTAGTATATATACCGAATACTAATATTTTAGTTGGAAACAATAACCTTGGAGGTGTTTTAAGCTATGGCGTCACGTAAATCGGTTATAACTTTTGGCATGGTGGCAATCCCAATTGCCATGTACACTGCCACCCAGGACAATGACATCCATTTCAACCAGCTGCATAAGGAAGACAACAGCCGCATCCGGTACAAGAAGACCTGTGCCCACTGCGGCAAGGAGATAACTTCGGAAGACATTGTAAAGGGATTCGAGTATGATGAAGACAAGTATGTAGTCGTCACAGACGAAGAGATTGAAAAAATCAAGACGGAAAAAGAAAAATCAATTCAGATTCTGCATTTTGCCCAACTGAACCAGATTTCACCCGTCTACTATGATAAAACATACCAGGCCTCGCCCCAGACAGGAGGAGAAAAGGCCTTTGAGCTGCTACGCTCCGCACTGATGGCCGAGCAGAAGATAGCGATAGGCAAAACCGTCATGGGCACAAAGGACACCTTGATGGCAATCATCCCACGGGAGGACGGTATCCTTATTTCCACCATGTTCTATGCCGACGACATTAAAGAGCTTCAAAAACAGTATAATAAGCCCGATGTATCCAAACAGGAACTGAATTTGGCAAAAACGCTGATCAATTCCATGGACACACCCTTTGATCCTGCAAAATATAAAGACGAATACCAGGCCAGGCTCCGCGAGCTCATTGAGACCAAGATTTCCGGAAGGGAAGTCGTGGCTGCTGAAGCCGGCGGCGCCGGAAAAGTTATCGATCTTATGGAGGCCCTCAAAGCCAGCGTAGAGAATGCTAAAAAAGGCAAGGAGTCGGCATGATTTTATGACCGGAAACTTAAGGGAGTACAACCAAAAAAGGAATTTTGAAAGGACCCTGGAGCCGGAAGGAACGACAGAAGATACTAAAGAAGGTCTTAAATATGTCATACAGCACCATATGGCCCGCAGGGACCACTATGATTTGCGCCTTGAATGGAGAGGAGTCTTTTTAAGCTGGGCGGTGCCAAAGGGTCCTTCCTATAATACCCATGACAAGAGGCTGGCCGTGCAGGTGGAGGACCACCCTTTGGAATACAGGAACTTTGAAGGGACTATTCCCAAGGGGGAATACGGCGGCGGAACAGTCATGCTCTGGGATGAAGGCTATTGGGAGCCCTATGGGAATGCAGATGAGGGCTTAAGTGAAGGCCAGCTTAAGTTTGTCCTTTATGGAAAACGTCTCAAGGGAAAGTGGGCTTTGATCCGGATGAAAGCAAAGCCAGGCGAGACAAAGGATAACTGGCTTTTGCTGAAGGAAAAAGATGAGTATGTCAAAACTGATGACGGGATATCGGAATATACTACCAGCATCAGGACCGGGCGCACCATGGCTGAAATCGAAGGGGGAGAAGATGAAAAAATTATAAGAAACCCCTTCAGCATGGCCGATGTGCAGCTGGCAAAATTGGTCAATAAGATTCCAGAGGGTGAGGACTGGCTCTATGAGTTGAAATACGACGGCTACAGGATCATTGCCTTTGTGGAAGGCAACGGTGTCCGGCTGATGACCAGAAACGGCAATGATTATGCAAGGAGGTTTCATGATATTGCCTCTTCCCTAATTGATTGGGCTAAGGATAAGGCTATTGTTTTAGACGGTGAAATAGCAGTAACGGACCCAGCGGGCAAGACGGATTTTCAGGCTCTGCAAAACTATATGAAAAATCCCAAGGCCCAAAAGCTGACATATATCGTTTTTGATGTCCTGGCTCTGGATGGCGCGGATCTTCGGGGACATCCTTTGATTGACAGAAAAGAAATGCTTGAGAATTTGATGAAGGATGCCCCCAAAAACCTCTACTACAGCCGTTATGTCAGAGGAAAGGGAAAAGAAAGTTTTACCGCGGCCTGTGAGGCAGGGATGGAAGGGATAATTGGCAAAAAAGCCGATTCCGTTTACAGCGGAACAAGAAACGGTGACTGGATCAAGCTTAAATGCAGTAAAAGGCAGGAATTTGTCATTGGAGGATATACGGTTTCCGATAAAAAAGCGAGAGGGATAAGTTCCCTTCTCCTTGGAATATATGAAGGCGGGGAATTTGTCTATGCCGGGCGTGCAGGCACCGGCTTAAGCCAGGCTGATATAAAAGTGCTTGAGGAAAAATTTGAAGGCTTAAAGAGGACGGAACCGCCTTTCGAACCCGCACCAGAGCGAAGGCCCAATGAAAATGTTACATGGCTTGAACCAGAATTAGTGGCGGAAATCAAATTTGCCGAATGGACCAAAGATAACCTGTTAAGGCAGGCAAGCTTCCAGGGCATACGGACAGACAAAGACCCTAAGGATATAAAAAGAGAAAAAGCAGAGGATGAAACACAGCCTGAAATATACTCAGAAGAAGCGGAGAAGCCAATGGATATAAATGCAAACAGCATTATTATAGAAGGAATAAAAATTACCAACCCGGGCAAGGTGATATTTGATGATCCTGAAATCACCAAGGAAGATGTGATCCGGTATTATGAAAAGGTGTCTTTGCGCATGCTTCCTTATGTGAGCCGCAGGATCTTAAGCATTGTACGCTGTCCTAAGGGAGTATCGGAAGCCTGCTTCTATAAGAAGCACCCCGGTCCGGGAAGTAAAGGAATCATAACAATACCTATTACTACAGGCAGCGGAGAAATGGAAGACTACTTCTATATTGAGAATACATCCGGGCTTATATCCGAGGCACAGATGGGTACGCTGGAATTTCATATTTGGGGAAGCCTTGCCGACAACCTTGAAAAGCCGGACATGATGGTATTTGACCTGGATCCGGATGAAGGTATGGAGCTAAGCCAAGTACGTGAGGGTGTCAGGGATATCAAAAGCATTCTTTCCGAGCTTTCACTGAACTCGTATTTAAAGACCAGCGGAGGCAAAGGGTACCATGTGGTCGTACCTTTAAAACCGGCCGTGGACTGGGATGTGTTTCATGGCTTTGCAAGGCGCGTTGCCGAAGTCATGGAACAGAAGTGGCCCGACCGTTACACAAGCAACGTAAGAAAAGCCAGGCGTGCAGGCAAGATATTCATCGACTGGATCAGAAACGGCAGGGGAGCTACAAGCATTGCCCCCTATTCCATAAGAGCGAGAAAAGGAGCAAAGGTATCCATGCCCATCACCTGGGATGAGCTTGACACGGTTGCTCCCGACGGTGTAAATATGTCAGATGCCATTATGAGAATCGGCAGCATCGACCCATGGAAAGATTTTTTCAAGAATGATCAGATGCTTAGGTGATGGAGCTAACTTAATATAAAACTATCAGGTAATTTTCAGGCGCCGAAACTGAAAAAGGGCCAATTCTTTTCCCGATGAAAGCTCAAATAATTATCAAACCGGCGAACCTCACCGCGATAGATATGGAAGGGCAGGGGCTCTTTAAAGTAAGTGCGGTTGACTTCTATTATTGCTTCTGCAAGGCGTACTTTTTCCGGGCCGGTAAATAAGTCTTCTATATACAAAAGGGTAATATGGCCCATAAAGCCGCGCTTTCTTTCGATGCCCAAATCCATAAGTGCAGCATTCTGATAGACAGCATCTCTAAAACCCTGGAGGCGGTGAAAGTCGTCCTCAGCTGATGCTGACAGCACCGCCGCAACGATCCCGTGCATTAAAGAGATTCCCTTAATCTCAAATTTCAGCCTTTTCTCGGACGGAAGAACTCGAAACAAGGTATCCAATGCATTCAAAACATCCTGTTCTTTTATGCCAAGAATGCTTTTTTCAAACAAATCACCCGAAATAAGACGGGCTAATGTCATATGCAGCGCCCTTTCAGGAGCAGCGACGAATTTGCCGGAAGGAATTTTCCCTTCAATGTCTGCCTGTGCCTTAATCAGTGTCTCATAGGGCATTCGATTTGCGGCATCATCCCCGCAAGTAGGAGTAATCAGCGTGAAACCGGAATAAAACCGGGGAGTGAAGGAGCCGTCTTTATCCTTAACAAAATGCCCTACCCGGCTCAACGCCGCAGCAGAGTTTCTTATTGTTTCGGCCTGGACAGCCGTATTCATTAGCCGCGCATATTCCTTAAAATTTATTTCCATAGCAACAGCCCTCTTTTATGATTTTTTATAATATTGCAATACACTTACCATAGATTTTATATTTGTTTGCCTGTGTTTAAAAGATGATTTATGTAAAATTTATATTATTTACAGGGATATTTATCTTGGCATGAAAGAATTAGAAAATCCCCCTTATTTTAAGGGTGAGGTATATGATTAAACACTTTCAATAAACTACTATTCGGTAGTGCAATTGATTTTATAAACTCTTCCTGCTCAATACTTGAAATTGGTTCAATAATTTTCCTAAATATATTCTCCATTTTACTATAATTGCATCTTATTAATGTATCAGAACTCGCCTCTATCATTTCTTGTGATTTAATTTCAGAAAAATCTACTAGAAATATTTACGGAGCGAGTTTCCCCAGCCCATTCATAAATATCTTCAAAAATATGTTTATGAATATTTAATAAATGTTGGAAATTTAAATCTCCTTTTATTGGATGCATTTTTATGTCTAAAATCTTAATAGCTGTAATCTGGCGCTCTGCTTCTTCCAACAGGTCACCGTTTTCTATATTTAATTTATTCCTCAAAATAAAACTATCGGGCTTCCTTATTGGATATAAATCCAAAACAATAGAAAGGTGTTTTTAATTTCTCCACTCTGCATGAAAGACATTAAAAAATCCCCTTACTGTTGTGGAAATTAAACAAAATTCAGGCATATTTTATTACATTTGAGGCAAAGACATTTTAAGACACTGGTGTTATAGTTAAGTATAACGACGGTTTAGCAAAAAACAGATTAAATAATAAAGCAATAAAATTTACACATTTTATTATTGAAAGGATGGCGATGCGATTAAATAAAAAGTAATATTTTAAATTTCAGTTTAAAATCTTTTGTATCAAGCTGCAATATGAGCCAAATGTAATAGGAAAACTGCAAAATAGCCCGGAATAAGGGCAAAATAAAATAAAATTTGAAGCTATCACATTACACAAGACACCGCCTTAGTGAGACTATGGGCGGTGTTTTTGTATGGTAGCGGTCACTTCGGGCCAATATGTCCCGAAGTGGAAAGGAGGGATTGCAATATCCCCACCGGGTTTGATTGAAAAATCAGGCCCTTTTTTTGTGCCATTCAAAGATGAAGGAGGTATAGCGCATGGCAAAAAATGAACCAAACGGGCCGGATGATGTAAAGACCACGCCCGTAAATGAAGCTTCGGCAGAAAAACAAACCGCTCCTGCCACCACACCGCCAGAGATTGCCGGTGACACTCCTGCCCCGGAAATGACCGCCGAGGAAGTGGCAACACTGGCCCATGAGGGCGAAGCGGCATTGCAGGAAATGGGCGAAGCAGAAATTGAGCCGCCCGCACCATCCGATATTGGCGGCGAACATATTCCCGTCCCCGGCGACGTTGTTGTGCCGTTTGACAAAATCAATGAGCTTGTATCAGAAAAGCAGAAGGCGGCGCGTGAGGCCAAACAGACCACCGCCCCGGAAAAACAGGAAACAGAGCAAAAGAAACCCTCCCAAAAACAGGTAGGGCAACAGGACAAAGCAGCCCCGCAGGAAGCAAAGGACAGTGAAAAAGAGGATACCCGCCAGGAGTGGGAAAAGCCGCTTTCCGAAGTTGAAGCAAAAAAGGAACGCAAGCCCCGCGCTGAAAAACAGAAACCTGCCACCGAAAAAAAGACTCCGGAAAAAGAGCCGGAGCTTACCCCTGCCCAAAAAGGTGGACAGACGCGAAAGGCCCGAAAAGCGGAAGTTATTGACTTCATAGAAGGAAAACGTACTTCCCCGTTGCCGGATGGCAAGCCTATTTCAGATGCAAAGAAAAAGGCCCCGGTGAAAGAGGAAGTCCCTACTCCGGAGCCGGAGAAGCCGCCGGAGCCGAAGGAGGCTCCGCGCAAGGGTGAACCGGAACAGATTGTATATATTAACCTGTCCGAGCTACACGCCTTCAAAAATCACCCGTTCGCAGTCCGGGACGATGAAGAAATGCGGGCTATGGTGGAAAGCGTCAAAGACAAGGGCGTTACGCAGCCCGCCATTGTCCGGCCCCTTGAGGACGGTGGATATGAAATCGTATCCGGCCACCGTCGCCAGAAAGCCAGTGAGCTTGCCGGGTTTTTTGAAATGCCCTGTATCGTCCGCAATCTCACTGACGAGGAAGCCATCACGCAGATGGTGGAGGACAACACCAACCAGCGTGAAAATATCCTGCCAAGTGAACGGGCCAAAGCCCTGAAAATGCAGTTGGAGGCTATCAAGCGTCAGGGTGCGCGCGCTGATCTGTCCACTTCGGGTCAAGATGCCCCGAAGTCGGAAAACGGGCAACGCTCCAATCAGATTGTGGCCGAGCGCAACAAAATGACGGTCAAGCAGGTGCAGCGGTATATCAAGCTCAACGACCTTGTACCCGACCTGATGAAAATGGTGGACGAGAAAAAAATCGCGTTCACCCCCGCCGTGGAAATGGCGTATATCAAGCCCAAAAATCAGCGGTATATCGCCGTTGCCATTGAGGGCCAGCAGTCAGCCCCGTCGCTGTCACAGGCACAGCGTATGCGTGAGCTTGACGGAAAAGGCATCTTAAATGCCGATGTGATTGACGGTATTATGTTGGAAGAAAAAAAGGAGGCAGACAAAGTGATTATTTCAAGTCAGGAACTTTCGCAGTATTTTGGCAAGGACAAAACCCCGCGCGAAATGAAAGACACCATTATCAAGCTGTTGGACGAATGGAAAGGCCAGCAGAAGGATATTACCAAGCCAGAAAAACAGGCCGAACAGGAAAAGTAACATCGGGCCAAGTTGACCCGATAGGGTTTTGCGGGGCGCTGCCCCGCGCCCCGAAGCTCAAAGGATATAATATATTCCCCGTCGCCATGTACGGGATAGCATAACCGGGAAAGTCTGTCAAGAGCTTGCCGCCGTAGGCGGTGCTTCGCACTCTTGACAGGCTTCTCCGGTTATGCTTTAAGGCTGTCAAGCGACGGGGATATATATTCCTTTGAGCCGCTCCCTTTCCAAGAGTGGAAAGGGCGGGGGGATAGGTTGACACATTCAGCGCAACAAGAACGGAGGTGCTTTATTACATGAAACGACCTTTAGCATACATCACAGCCGCATGGAGCGGCAACCGTAACACAGACACAAAGCAGGCGGCGCAGTATTGCCGGGCGGTATACGAGGCAGGTTTTTCCCCGGTTTGCCCTCTTTTGTATCTCCCGTTATTTCTCAACGATGCAATCCCGGAGGAACACAAAAGCGGCATTGACATGAGCCGTGACCTTCTGCGCCGCTCTCATGTGGTGGTTGTCTGCGGTGACGGCATGAACGAGGATATGAAAAACGATATTGCCATAGCCGGACGGCTGAACATCACGGCAACCACGCTGGACGGCATTTTGACGGTCAAGGGACAGGGCCGTGCGAAAAACAATGCTTGAAGCCTATGTCACCAACCTTGGACGGTATAACGAGGGGCATTTGGACGGGGAGTATCTAAAACTCCCCGCCACAACCGAGGACGTACAGGCTCTTTTGAAGCGTATCCATGTGGACGGAGTACGGTATGAGGAAATTTTCATCACGGACTATGAAACCGATATTCCCGGCTTGCATGACTGTTTGGGCGAATACGAAAGCATTGACGAGCTAAACTATCTGGCCTCACTGCTGGACGATATGCCGAAATGGGAAGCCGAAAAGTTCGCCGCCGCTATGGAGTTTGGAGAACACACCGGGAGCGTCAGGGACTTAATTAACCTCACGCAAAATCTGGATTGCTTTGAGCTTTATCCAGGCATTGAGGACGAGGAAGATTTAGGCCGCTATTATATTGAAGAAATGTGTACGTTGGAAATCCCGGAGCATTTGGAAAACTACATCGACTATGAGGCATACGGGCGGGATATGAGCATGGACGATAACGGACATTTCGTGGACGGCGGCTACATCGTAAACAACGGTGACAGCTTTATCGAACATTACAGCGGCAGGGACGATGTACCGGAGGAATACCGCATTTTCGCCTACCCCGAACCGGAAAAATCTATTCATAACGCCCTAAAACAATATCAACAGATGATTGACAATGCGCCGGTTCCCACAAAAGGCCGTACCGCCCCGGCCTGTGAGGAACGCTAAAGCCTCTTCGGGCCATGTCGACCCGAAGTGAGAAAGGAGGATAACACCCTATGGTAAGAAGTAAAACTGCCACTGCTCCTATTTTGGAAAACGAGCATGTCAAAGAGCTTTTAGCAATTATGAGGGAAAACAATGCCCCATCAACGCAGGATTTTCTTGCTGTACTGAATCAGGTCGGCGCAATGGAGCGCCAGCTTGACGCGGCGGTAAAGGAGCTTGCCGCCATGCGCCGGGAACTGAATGAGGCGCGGGAACAGGCTCATCCTGTTAAAACCGCCCTGCAAATCGCGGTCAAGACGCTGGATAAAAACGTGACTGCACTGCGGGAACGGCTGGATGCTGTAAAGCAGACTGTAATTGAGGGCTGCAAAAACGCCGTGGACGCTTTCCGGGAAAAAGGAATTTCCACGCTGGATAACATCGTCCGTTTTTTCAAGGTGCGGCCCATGCTGGAATCCATGCGTGACGATTTGGGCAAAAGCATCCGGTTCAGCGAAGCGACAATTTCAAATATTGAACTTGTGAGTACCGAGTATCATGAGGCCGGGCGGCATATCAAAAATATGGTTCGTGCTATGGCTGGAAAGGAAGCCATACAGGACGCTAAATCTGTGGGAAAGCTGGCTAAGGCGCTGGAAGCTCCCTTCAAAGCCGAACACTCCTGTCTTGTTTCCATCAAAAAAAGCATGGAGGCCGCTATCGGAAATCTGGCCCGGTTGGAAGAAAGGGCAAAGCCGTCTATCCAAAAGGCAATTCAAGCACACAATGAACAGATTGCACAGGCGAAAAAAGACGCTCCCGACATTGCGCGCCCCCGCCCTGCCAATGTGGAAAGGTAGCCCACTTCGGGTCAAGTTGACCCGAAGTCCCCCGCTTGTATGGATTGCCCTATATGGCAGGAAAGGAGGTTTTTCATGCAGGAAGATATAGAACGCCGGGCGGTTGCCGTTTCGGTAAACGCGGCGAAGCTCTCCGCAAAAACTCTGGCAAAGGCACTTGCGGCGGCTTTGCGGAAGATCCAAAAAGACTATCACAAAGCACAGACACCCCAGGGCAAGCAGAGCGTCAAAAAGCTGATGAACCACCGTGTTTCCACGAGCGCCCTTCCGCTGGACGGGGAAACCAAACTCTTTGATCGTATCGCCCGGAAATACAATGTTGACTATGCCTTTCACAAAACCGGGCCGAAAAAATACCTGCTGTTCTTCAAGGCCGGGCAGGCCGACGCAATCACGGCGGCTTTCTCCGAATACACCAGGCTGGTGTTGGGCCGGGGAAAAAGCAAACGCCCCTCTATCCTGCAACAGTTAAGGCAGTTTGGGGATAAAGCGCGGTCACGGCCCCGCGAACAGCAACGGAAACGGGAGGTGGCCCATGAGGACAGATAAAATCAGGATGTATGTGCTGCCGAACATCCCCTACCTGTTTATTTTCTGGTGCTGCCTGAAGCTCGGCACAGCCTACCGCCTTGCGGCGGGGGCAAACTTCGGAGAAAAGCTGATCGGCATGATGAACACCACAGGCCCGGCGTTTGGGACGATAGTGCCGGGCCTTGTCATGTCCGATTGGCTCATTGGCCTTGTAGGGGCCGTCATAATCCGGCTGGTGGTGTGGAACAAGGTAAAAAACGCAAAGAAGTTCAGAAAGGATGTGGAATACGGTTCGGCCCGGTGGGGAACGGCAAAGGACATAAAATCCTTTATCGACCCGGTTTTCAAGAACAACGTCATTCTAACCGGGACGGAATTTCTCACCATGAATACCCGTCCCGCAAACCCCGCCAACTCCCGAAATCTTAACTGCTGCGTGATTGGCTCCTCCGGCTCCGGCAAAACCCGGTTTTGGTTGACCCCACAGCTTTTACAGGCTCATTCCTCTTATGTGGTGGTTGATCCGAAAGGCGGCGTTTTAGGGCAGGTCGGTTTCTTCCTGAAAAAGAAAGGTTACAAAATCAAGGTATTCAACAGCATCGACTTTTCCAAATCCATGCACTATAACCCGCTTTCCTACATAAAGACGGAAAGCGACATTCTGAAATTCGTCAATGCCCTGATTACCAACACTAAGGGCGACGGCAAGGAGGGCGACGAGTTTTGGGCGAAAGCCGAAACCCTTTTGTACTGCGCTCTTGTAGCATATATCGTCTTTGAGGGGCCGGAGGAAGAACGCAACATGAATACCCTTGTGGATATGATTAACAGCATGGAAGTCAAAGAGGACGATGACAATTTCCGCAATGCTGTGGATTACATGTTCATGGGGCTGGAAAAACGCAATCCCAATCACTTTGCGGTGCGGCAGTATAAGAAATATAAGCTCGCCAGCGGTAAGACGGCAAAAAGCATTCTGATTTCCTGCGGCGCAAGGCTTGCCCCTTTCGATATTCCGCAACTCCGGGAGATTATGAGTTATGACGAGTTGGAACTTGACCGCATGGGCGACCGGAAAACGGCGACTTTCTTCATCATCAGCGACACGGATACCACTTACAACTTTATCGTAGCCCTTGCCTTTTCACAGATGTTCAACCTGCTCTGCGAACGGGCCGACAACAAGTATTCGGGCCGCTTGCCCCATCATGTACGGGTTCTGTGGGACGAGGCGGCAAACACAGGGCAGGTTCCGCAACTGGAAAAACTGGTAGCTGTTATCCGCTCCCGTGAAATTTCTTTATGCTTGTTCTTACAGGCGCAGAGCCAGTTAAAGGCGCTGTATAAAGACCATGCCGAAACCATCATGGGCAACATGGATTCGGTCATCTTCTTGGGAGGCAGGGAGCATACCACCGTTAAGGAGCTTTCGGAGGCTTTGGGGAAAGAAACCATTTCCATGTACACGGAAAGCCGGACGCGGGGTCAATCGGAAAGCCACGGTCAAAATCTGCAACGGCTCGGAAAAGAGCTTATGACGGTGGACGAACTCACCACAATGGACGGAAGCAAGTGTATTTTACAGCTTCGCGGACTCCGTCCCTTCCTTTCCCCGAAGTATGACCTGAAAAAGCACCCTTGCTATCAATATACTTCCGAAGCCGATAAACGCAACAGCTTCGATATTTCTACCCTGATAGACCGGCGCATGGAGGTAAAGCCGGATGAGCAATACACCGTATATGAGGTAGACGCACCCGGAGAGGATACCGCTGCTGATACAGACGAGGATATTCTTAACTATGATGATGTGGACGATCCGGATGCGTTTGCATAACTTCGGGTCAAGTTGGCCCGAAGTGGAAAACACCCGCCAGATTTATATCTGACGGGTGTTTATGAATACAATTTAATGTTCCAAAATAATAGGGAATTCTTATGTATTTTGATTGATCCATGTTTCCAACGAATCTTTTCGCTTAGAAACAACAGATATATCTAATGCTGAAATATCAGCACTAGTGTTATCAGTAACTTTAACAGCAACTACAGGTTTTCCAATACTAATTGCGAATCTTATTTCCTCAATTGACATCCCATTGTTATTCGCTGGTCGGTTGGAACATACTACTACGCTAGCATATTTAATCTGTTTTTGAATCTGTGGGTCAACGTTGAACCTCTTATCAATACTATCAAATGGTGAACTGCTTGGTACTGAATAATCTCTGACCTTAAATTTTGTACGATCCAATAGGGCACTAATTTCAGAATAATCATCATTATTCCAACGATGCGGTATAAATACATTAATCATTACTTTTCCTCCTTAATGGATATTAAAATCTCGTATCCTTAGACAATTTCCAATAATGTAACCCAAGAGCCGTTAATTTACAAGACTTACTCTTCATAGCTGCAAAATACATATAATCTTCATCTACCGGTTCAACAAGGCCAACACTTTGAAATAATTGAAGTTCCTTGAATATATTTACATTTTCTTCTTTTGAGTATGGCTCAACAACTTCATGTTGGATACTTGGATTATTAGTAAATTCAAATGATGGATCTAATTCAAATTTATCACTTGGGGAATCAAAGTACTGACCCAGCTTGCGTAAAATATTTTTAGGAACCCTGGGTTCTATATCACGAATCGAAAGAAATTGTGATATATTTGTTTTAAAAACTGGTCGTTGCTGCCATGCACCAAGCGACTGATCAATGAAAGCGTATATGCCTGCTGGTGTTATTCTTCCAGTTATGTCAGCCGCGCTTCCTCTTAAACCTTGCAAAAATAAACTTGTGAAAAGACCTTGGCCATTACTTTCCATAGACACTTCGTCTCTATTGCTAGCTGTCATTATAGTAATGCCTTCACCAAGAATAGATTCAGTACTTTGAGTAACGGAAGACTCCCCTAATTTGCCAGAAAAGCAACAATCCAAAATGATTATTTTATTCTTACATTTTGAACGATTTGCGCACCCTAAGACATCAGCCATAGATACGCCTAAATCTCTACCCCGATAATCAGGAGTTACAAGGTGTCCGCACTCACTCCCGTGGCCTGAAAAATACAATAATGAAGCATCAGCATCACCAACAAATAATTTTTCAATTAAGTCCAAAAATTCAGCTTTTGTCTGCACATTAAGATTCAAAGAAACGTCAAAATTGGGGGAACCATCTCCATTTGTTTTTAATAACTCAGCCACAGCGTTGGCATCATTTACACATCCATTTAGGGGAGCTGTTGGATAGTTGTCAATGCCAATTATTAATGCTTTTTTCAAGAAATCACCTCACATTTCCAAATTATTGCTAAATTATAATTTTTACCTAACCTATTAAGAAGTTCCTTATTTAACAACCACTTATTTCACTTAGGTGGTTGTTTTCATTATATACCAAAATTTTCAATAAAACAACGAGAAATGAGGAGATTTTCATGATTCGTGCTCCCCCCTAAACCCTGCTAAAACTGAATATAGAACTTCGGGTCAACTTGGCCCGAAGTCCCATGCCGCCAGTAATGGCGGTTTTTTCATATCCAAAATCAAAATAGAAAATGGAGGTACATGCTATGCAATTCTTTACAAGTGCAGTAGATACCCTGCAAACCCTTGTCGTAGCCCTTGGCGCGGGTCTTGCCGTGTGGGGTGTTATCAACCTTTTGGAAGGGTACGGGTCGGATAATCCTGCCGCAAAATCGCAAGGGATTAAACAGCTCATGGCAGGAGGCGGCGTTATCCTTTTGGGGACTACCCTTGTGCCGCTGCTGTCCGGCCTGTTTTAAGGTAAAACAGTATGGATTTTCTCACCGACTGGATTACCGATTGGCTGAAAGGCGTATTGATTGACGGCATTATGGGGAACTTAAACGGCCTTTTTGACAACGTAAACAACCAGGTCGGAGAGATTGCAAACCAAGTGGGAACTACGCCGGGGGCTTGGAACCCCAGCGTGTTCTCCCTCATACGGCAGCTTTCCGAAACGGTTGTCTTACCCATTGCCGGACTGATTCTTACCTTTGTCATGTGCTATGAGCTGATTCAGATGATTATTGACCGGAACAACCTGCATGACATTGATACATGGATGTTCTTCAAATGGGTGTTCAAAACCTTTGCCGCCGTGCTGATTCTGTCCAATACCTTTAACATCGTAATGGCGGTATTCGATGTGGCGCAGAGTGTTATAAACCGCGCCGGAGGACTGATTGGCGGCAGTACGGCGGTCAGCCCGGATATGTTGAATACGCTGGAAGCTCAATTAGAAGCAATGGATATAGGCCCTCTGCTTGGCTTATGGCTCCAGAGCGGCATTATCGGTATCACCATGAATGCGCTGAATATTGTGATTTTCGTTATCGTGTACGGCAGAATGATAGAAATATACATGCTGACCAGTTTAGCGCCCATCCCCTTTGCCACGGTGGTAAACCGTGAGCTTGGTAGCACAGGCCAGAACTATTTCAAATCCCTGATGGCGGTTGGCTTTCAAGGACTGCTCATTCTGGTATGCGTCGGCATTTATGCCGTGCTGATTCAGAGCATCGCCATAAGCGGCGATCCCATCGGCGCGGTATGGACGATAGTTGGTTACACGGTGCTGTTGTGCTTCACGCTCTTTAAGACGGGCAGTTTAGCAAAAAGCATCCTTGGAGCGCATTAAGGACTTCGGGACATGTTGGCCCGAAGTGAGAAAGGAGAAATTTTCAATATGAGTAACGAAAAAACCACAACCGGGCAGGCCCCGGAACAGGAGGCCGCCCCCATCCTTCCGGTCAAGCTGGAGGTTTCTGTCCGGCCCATTGAACCGAAGGGAAATCTTGTAGGCTTTGCAAGCCTTAAAATCAATGACAGTTTTGTGATTGATGATTTTAAGGTGTTGCAGAGTGAAAAGGGCATTTTTGTAGGGATGCCGAGCAAGCCGGATAGGAACAGCAAGACCGGCTACCGGGACACCGCCCGGCCCATTACCAAGGAATTTCGTGCGGAGCTTACCGAGGCGGTGACAACGGCTTACCGTGCGGAGGTTGAAAAATTGCAGACCCGTGCCGCCGCTGTTGCTGCCCCGGAAAAAAAGTCTATTCCTGAACAGCTTGCCGAGGGAGCCAAACAGGCGGCAAAAGAAAACGCCGCCCGTCCGGCCCCTGCAAAAACCAGTAAAACAAAAAATGCGGAACGGTGACTTCGGGCCAACTTGGCCCGAAGTCCTGTTATTACCGGGAAGGAGGAAATGAATGTTTCATAACCCCGAAAATTCACCGTGGGGAAAGGTACAAACCTGTGATGTGCTTTGCCCCGGCGTGTTCCTTGTCAGCACCGCCAGCCACGGCGGGACGCTGGTTTCCAAAGAGGTTTCGGCTCTGCTTTCCCACGCGGCTCAAAAATGCGGCTTTAAGCAGGGCGGCTATCTCTGCTTTGAGGAAGATTGTCAGGAAAGCGTTGTTCTGCGGGAGCTTTTGGATAAAAAGCTGTGGAGTGTTCCTGACCGCATCAAGGACAAAGCGGCCTTTGAGGAAAACATCAACAAGTCCATCCGGGAGTATAACCCGGACTATTGGCGGGCGCGTCAGGCCGGGCTTGAAAAAGCCCCAGCCCGGCAGAGCGTTCCGGTTCACAGCGTCGAACGTTAATCCACTTCGGGCCAACTTGGCCCGAAGTGCCATTTTATCCGAAAGGAGGAACCAAACCATTTGAAGCTACTCAAAAATCGTATCTTTTTAAGCGCCCTCTGCCTTATTCTGGCGGCGGCTGTGTCCTTTTTACTTTTGCCGCGCTTCTATGCGGAGAAGAGCGCAACGGTCACAGTCTTACGGGCCGCAGAGGACATTCCGGCAGGTACGGAGCTTACGGAAAACCAGCTTGTCAGTGTAGAGGTTGGCAGCTACGGCTTGCCGGAGGGCGTGATAAACGACAAGGCACAACTGATCGGCAAGGTAGCGCAGACCGCCGTTGCCAAAGGGGATTATTTCTTCCCCCAAAAGGTAGGCGATTACCTTGCCGATGCCCTGCTTGACCGTATTGTGAAAAACAATCAGCGGCTTGTTACCGTCAGTGTTCCAAGTATTGCCGCGGGGCTTTCCTCCCATCTGCTGGCGGGGGATGTTGTCACCGTAGCCGTCTTTTTGGAAAGTACGGCAGACGGGCAGGATTCGTCCCCGCAGGTCATTCTTTATCCAGAACTAAAAAGCCTCACGGTATATAGCGTAGAAAACGCCAAGACACAGGATACCGCCGAAATGCGGGAGCAGTTAGAGGAAAGCCAGTCCGGTTCCAGTGATCCGGTAGCAAAGGCGGTCACGCTCATTGTAACGGAGGCACAGGCCGAAAGGCTCATTGAAGCCGAATATACCGGCAAATTGCATCTTATTTTCGAGGAACGGGGGGTGATTGTTCATGAGCAGTAAAATCTATACCGTTTGGGGCGGCAAGCACAGCGGCAAAACCACCTTTGCGGTCAGCCTTGCCTGCGCCCTTTCCAAGAGGAATAAACTGGTGGGCCTCATTTCCTCCAATCTCACCTACGGGGAATTGCAGACCTTTTTCGGCCAGAGCGTTCCCGAAGAAAAAGGCATCTTTGAGGCACTCCGGGAAAAAAGCCCCAACATCGGGGAACGGTTTTCAGAGTACACGGAAAGCAAGAACCTGTTTTTCCTGTCCGTGCCTACCGCCTATTCCGGGATGCTTTCTGAAACCGTGACACTCGAAGAAACGGAACAGCTCATTCATGCCGCTTCCCTTGTGTTTGACATCCTGATTATCGACGGAGCCAGTCAGATTAACAATCCGGTTTCCGACGTGGGGCTGTGGCTCTCTGACACCATTTTCACCCTGCACAGGCCGTCTATCGCAGCACAGATGTGGTACAGTGGCGTTTCGGACTTCATGCAGGAGCTTCATATCACGGAAAAGCAGAAACATATTATACTGGCTCCCAATGGTGAGTTTGACCCCCAAACCTATCAGGGCAGGATGCCGTTGCCGTTTTACTGTGAGCTTCCCTATATCAAAAGCGCGTCCGAGTTGGAAAACGCGGGAACCCCTCTGTATTTTGCCAGTGACCGCCCATGCAGACGCTACGGCAGAGTGACGGAGCAAATCGCCGGGAAAATCTGCGGAGGTGGTAAGGCATGAGCGGTAAGTTTTCTGTAAACGACCTGATTTACCGCGCCAACAAACGGCGCTCTGACAGCGGGGAAAGCAATACGGCGCAGGATTACGGGGAAATTCTTGATAAGCTCCAACGCCTGATTGCCAAGCACCATTCCGCAGAGCTTGCCGAAGTGCTGTATTCCAAAGAGGCCGAAGGAACGCTCAAAGACCTGATCATACGGTACTTAAATCAGGAACAGTTGGTTGCCAAAGACCTGCGCAACATTTCTGAGCTGGTGGATGCCGTTTATTACGACATGGCCGGAATGGGCCTGTTATCCCCCTATTTGCAGGATGCGGACACGGAGGAAATCAACATTGACGGCTCCGGGGGCGTTTGGGTACTTTACCGAGACAAAAAAATACGCCTGAAGGAAACCTTCAGCAACGCGGAAGCCTGTGCGAATATCGTGCGGAAAATGAGCCGCTTCGGAAATGTCATTCTGGACGGTTCCAAGCCCCTTGGGGACAGCTTCATTGCCAAAGGCATCCGTATGTCGGGAGCCATTACCCCCTGCGTTGACCCGGATGCAGGGGCTATCGCTTCCATCCGAAAGCAAAAGCCCCTGCTGATTACAAGGGAAAACCTGATTGAATGGGAAACCGCGACCGCCGATGAACTGGATTTTCTGACGATGTGTGTCAATCACGGTGTATCCATCGGCATTGCCGGAGCCACGGGAAGCGGAAAAACTGCCGACATGGGCTATGTTCTAAGCTGTGTCCCTAATGACAAGCGGATTGTCACCATTGAGGATACCCGCGAATTGTCGCTGGCGCGGTATGACGAAAACGGCGTGATGATAAACGATGTCGTTCACCTATTAACCAAAGAGGAACCGAACGCCGTTACCATGCTGGATTTATTGAAGCTCTCCCTGCGGCTCCACCCGGAAATTCTTGTACCTGCGGAAATGAGAGGAAAAGAGGCGTTGACAGTTCAGGAAGCCGGACGTACCGGGCATACCGTTGTCAGCACCTTACACGCCAACAGCGCCCGGACGGCCTATGACCGTATTTTGACCATGTGCTTAGAGGCCGGAACTTCACTTTCCGAGGAACGGTTATTAAAAAACATTGTGGAAGCCTTTCCCGTCATGGTGTTCAAACGGCAGTTACCCGATAAGTCCCGCAAATACATGGAAGTGTTTGAGGCCACGGGAGTACAAAATGGCGAAGTCACTGGAAGCACTCTGTTCCAATATGCGGTTGACCGCTACGAAAGAGATACGGAGGGCCGGATTACAAAGGTGGTCGGCAGTCACCGCCGCATGGGAAACATTTCTGCGGCTCTTGCCGAACGGCTGTTAATCGGCGGCGTTCCCGAAAGGGAGATTCGCCGCTTCACGGAAGGAGGCGCGGCATGAACCTGATACCCTGTACCCTTACCGCCGTATTCCTCCTGACCAGCATTGCCCTGCTTTTGCTGTTTCGGCTGAATCCCTTTTCCATCGTGGAAAATCCTTTAAAAAAACGCCGCCTGATTTTGGCGGGAACCAAGCTGAAGATCACGGAACGGATTGTCCTGCATTTTGCCACTCTGTTCCGGCAGACCCGGTGCAGTAAGAAGAAATTTTTAATTCTGCTGATTGTATCGGCATCCGGCGGGTTTCTTGCCGGGCTTCTACTCTTTACCAATGCGGGGCTGGCGGCGGTCATGGCAGCCTGTGTCCTTCCGGCTCCGTACTTTTACCTGACGGTGAAAAGCTCTGCGGCGGCGCGGGAGGAAATCGAGGGGCTGGAAAATACCATGTCCATTATCACCAACGCCTATGCTGGAAACGATGACATTATCAGGGCGGTAGAGCTTTATGTAGAGGAAAAGAACCGTTATATCCCGGTGCATTTAAGAACACCGACACCCTTTGACGAGTTTGTATCGGAAATCCGGCTGATTAATCCCAACGTGGAGCATGGGCTTTACCGCCTGTCCGCAAAAATCAAAAACCACTACTTTAGCGAATGGGTAAAGACCCTGATACTCTGCCATCAGGACAGGCGGCTCAAATTTGCCTTGTTCCCCATTGTCAAAGCCATGAACGATGCCAAGTCCATGCAGGTGGAAAGCGACGGCATGATGGTTCGGGTATGGCGGGACTATCTGCTGACGGCGGGGCTTATGTTTTCGATTATTCCCATGATGCGTTTTGCAAACAAGGAATGGTTTTTTCTCCTGACCCATACCGCTGTCGGGAAGCTGCTGATTATTCTGATGATGGTGACGGCTCTTGCCACGGCTTTTTATGTGATGAAGGCAACGAAGCCGTCCAACCGATAGGAGGAACGCCCTTGTTTTACCAAGTGATCATTTTTATCCTGCTGACTGCGGCAGGTGTTTTACTGTACAGACAGCTTTTGAAAATCCCGAAGCGGAGTATGAAAAAGAACCTCAAGCATCTTCAAAAGGAAAGGGAAACACCGGGCAGACGCTTGCTAAACCGCGTGATTATGCCCCTTGCAAAGCCTGTTTCCCGGCTGATTCCCCTTGACCCGGTGAAAGAGGCGCAAATGGCCTCCATGCTCCGGCGCGGAGGATCGGCGCTTACCCCCAAGGAGTATCAGGCCAGGGCCATTCTGTGCGCTTTGTTTACCCTCCCTCTTGCGCTTTTGTTTGTCATTCTCGGAGCGCCGAACCTTGCTCCCCTCATTCTGCTTTTTGCTCTCCTGATATACCGGCATTTTACAACCGACTTAAAAGACCAGTTAAAGGAGAAAAAGAAGCGCATTGAAATGGAGCTTCCAGGCTTTGTCCGTTCCATCCTGTACCGGCTGGAGGATAACCGCCATGACGGAAGCCAAAGCACCGTACAGGTGGATTTAATCCAGATTTTTGAGGATTACCTGCGCGTCGCAAGCGAAGCGTTCAAAGAGGACGTTGCAATCCTGATTGTGGAAATGAAAGCAAAGGACATTGAAACCGCCCTGCGGAATTTCAACGAGCGTCTTGGCCTGACGGATGTTTCCTTTTTGGTAAACGCGCTGATCGGCCTGCACCGTGGGGAGCATCAAGGTGAAGCCCTTTCGTATCTCGCGCAGGATATGGACATCAAGGCAAAGGAGGCCATGCGGAAAAAGCTGGACAGCCTGCCCCGCAGGGTAAAAATCGCCTCCATCCCCCTTGTAGGCGTGACGATTGCCAGTCTGCTTTATGTCATCGGCTCCCACCTGATCCGCTCAATGGGTGGGCTTTTTTAATGTGAAAACGGGGTAATGCCCCTTTTCAAAATAAATTTTACGGAGGTATGACCATGTTACAGAACAACACCGCAATCACCCATTTCAAAGAAAGGAGAATCCATTCCATGAGAAAACACATGTCGAACGCTCTTTTGAGATCAAAAGCCGCGCTGGCAAATCCGTTCGGCGACCAGATGACAGGCTGGCTGATCGTGGTGCTGGTGGTAGTCGTGGTAGGCGCTGTCTTTATGACGCTCTATCAGGGTTCCATCACAAGCATCTGGAACAGCATTGTGGACAAAATCACGGGCCTTTTGAGCTAACACAGGTCACAGGCACACGGGAGAAGCATAGGCTTCTCCTTTTTCTTTACCCGCTTTCACTTCGGGCCAAGTTGTCCCGAAGTCCCTTTTGAAATCCAAAATAAAAATTATGGAGGTATTGATTATGGTGAAAACCCTGAAAAACAAAATGCAGATGGCGGCTGTGAAAGCCCACAGCGCATTGACGAACCGCTCTGGCGACCAGATGACAGGCTGGCTCATTGTGGTTTTGATTGTCGTTGTAGTAGGCGCGATCTTTATGACACTGTACCAGAGTTCCATTACGCAGATTTGGAACAGCATTGTTGCAAAGATCACCAACCTTTTGAAGTAAGGCCCTGACGGCCTGTGTAATCCGGGAGGGGGCGCGGCTCTCTCCCGGCCTACTTCGGGCCAAGTTGGCCCGAAGTCCCTTGAAACCCAAAATAAAAATTATGGAGGTATTTGATTATGATGAAAACCCTGAAAAACAAAATGCAGATGGCGGCTGTGAAAGCCCACACCGTATTGACGAACCGCTCCGGCGACCAGATGACGGGCTGGCTCATTGTCGTTTTGATTGTCGTTGTGGTGGGCGCTGTGTTTATGACGCTCTACCAGAGTTCCATCACACAAATTTGGAACAGCATTGTTGCAAAGATTACCAACCTGCTGAATTAAAGCCCTGACGGCCTCTGTAAACCGGGAGGGGGCGCGGCTTCCTTCCGGTTGCACTTCGGGCCAAGTTGGCCCGAAGTCCCTTTGAACCCAAAATAAAAATTATGGAGGTATTTGATTATGATGAAAACCCTGAAAAACAAAATGAATATGGCGGCTATGAAAGCTCAAAGCGTATTAACAAACCGTTCCGGCGACCAGATGACAGGCTGGCTCATTGTGGTGCTGGTGGTTGTCGTGGTGGGCGCGGTCTTTATGACACTCTATCAGAGTTCCATTACAAGCATTTGGAATAGTATTGTCAGCAAAATCACCGGCCTGTTAAGTTAATGAAAGCCGCAGGCACATCAGCTTATACGGGAGGTGCAAAACCTATGAACAAGAAGCACCGGGGCATGAGGGGGAGATTTTCTCCCCCTTTGCCTTTTAGAAAGCTGCTTACCAACCAGAGCGGAAGCAGTTACTTTGACCTGATGGTGAAAACCCTTGTGGTGATTACGCTGATGCTTACCGTCATTTCTTTTCTTAGCGTCTTTACCACCTACTTAAATCTCAACCATATCTGCCGCCGCGTGGTACGGGTGGTAGAGCTGGAAGGGCAGGTTTCCGACCGGGCCAACGATGTTTTCTACCGCCTCAAACAGCAGACGGGGCTTTCCCCGGATATGACCGTTGAGGATGTGGAGTATTGCGACGGACAGAAAATCCAGCTACGGGATACTTTCACCGTTACAATGACCTACAGCTATTCGTTCACTATTTTCACGCCGTCCTTTGCGCCCCCGGTGGAAATTCAGATTCCAATGAAGGTCAGCATCAGCGGCATGTCGGAGCATTACTGGAAGCTCACACAATGAGCGCCGGAAAGGAGGCAAATGCCGTGGGCGCTATTAAGCGAACCCTGCAAAACCGCAAAGGCGATACCTTTGTGTTTATTTTAATTCTCGTCTTTTTTATCCTGACCCTTGCCGTGATCCTGATTGAATATTTCCGTATGGAGAGCTTATATCAGCAAGTCGAATATGTTCTCCAGCGCGGCGTAAACAGCGCCGTGGAATATGCCATGAAGGACGAATACCGCAGGGACGGCTATGCCCTGATGGATACGGAGGTTGCAAAAGAAACCCTGTATGACTATCTGTATGAGAGCATGGAGCTGGATTCCGGGCTGAACAAATATGCCGGGGACGAGTGGGTATATGAACTCAAAATTGAAAATCTTCACGCAACGGAAAGCCCGCCCCGGCTGACGCTGGACGGGGCAATCAGGACACACAGTATTTTTGCTTTCCTGCCCGGAGAAATAGAGCTGCCCTTTTCCATTTCCAGCGTCAACACACAAATTACGGAAGGAGGTTCCCAATGAAACGAAACTATTTGTTCGCCCTGCCGTTTGCTTTTCTGTGCTGTCTGTTCTTTTCCGTGACAGCTTATGCCGCTTCCAGCGACATAACCGTCCGGGTGACTTCTCCCATAGACAGCCTGACAAATGAAAGCGGCATGGTAGCCGTGGAGCAGTTCCCGGCTGAAATCCCAATACAGGTAACAGCCGAAACCGGAACGCTCACGGATATTAAGCTGGAATACGGCGGTCAGAGCCGGACGATACCGTCGGATTATACGCTGACGGTAGACACCAAGGAGCAATGCGGCCCCTATACCATTACCGCAAAGAGCGACCAGGGCGCGGTACTTACCGTCACCGCCAATGTGGTATTCCAAGTCAAAGCGACCTACGATACCCGATACCGAACTGTCGGGATGCTGATTACCGATATTTACGACGGGGATACCCTTTTAAAATCCTTTTCCGAGCCACAGCGCATCGATGTGGTGAACGCCAATACCGTTGCCGACTATGAGCAGGAACGCATTGTCGGATGGATTAACCGCTACGACGGCAAAACCTATACCCTAAAGGGCAGTCTTGTGGTGGAAATTCATAATATCGCCACAGGACGGATTTACGGTACTTATGATACCGCCGCCGACTTTGAAGAACTGACGACCCGCTTCGGCTGGACGCAGAAAACATTGATTGCCTTTGAAACCATGCGGGATACGGGGCTATCCTACCAAGCTCCCGTCAGGATTGATGTGGAAGCGACATGGTGCGACGAAAGCAAGCAGGAGGTTTACGGCTCCCTGACCGCACAGGACAAGGGAGTGCCGGAGCTTCTTTATCCCTATCAGACTACCTCCGTTACCTTCCATAAGGACGATGTAAAGCTGTCCCGCAATTATCAGTACATGGGGCTGGAATGGGATTATACCCCGGAAACGGACACCTTTGCCGATGGAGAGAGCAAAACGCAGACAGAGATTACACAGAAAATCCAGTATCAAATCCCCGCCGCCGACTTCTTTTTTAAATTCAAGGCACAGGATGGAAACGACCTGTCGGTGATTATCCGCGCCCCGACAACCGTCCAGCGCGGCGCGGACTATTCCTTTACCGTAGTGTTTATGAACAGCGGAAACAGCCCGGCCTACGATGTCCCCTTAAAAGGGACGGTAGACGGCGCACCGATTGGAGAAATTCCCGCTGTCATGGACTTTTCAGCCAATGAGAGCAAAACCTATACCGTCAACCGAACTGCGGACACTGCCGCCGACGAAATCAATCTATGGGCCAACATCGGAGTGCCGGAGGGCTTTGTTGACAGCAACCTGTCAAACAACACCGCTACGGCAGTTATTAAAATCATTGACCCGGAACCAACCCCGGATAGCTCCGATACGCCGGACAATCCCGACAATCCAAGCAATCCCCCGGACGAACCGCCCGACACGCCAATCTCCTGTGACCTGTCGGTGAGCATTTTTGCCCCGCCAACGGTTTATGAGCAGGAAGAATACAGCTTCATTGTGAGCTTTACCAATCTGTCCTCCCTGCCGTTAAAAGGCGCATCTTTACAGGGAGAGAACAACGAAACCGCCTTAACGGAAATCCCTGCGTCAGCGGACTTTGCGGCAGGGGAAACCAAGTCTTATACCGTTACCGGCACGGCTGGCAAGGCCGGGGAGGTTTACCGCTTGTGGGCCAATATCACAGAGCCGGAGGGCTTCACAGACGATAATCCTACGGACAATACCGCCGTTTCCAGCATTACGGTGATAGAAAAGCCGGATACACCCGACAACCCGGATAACCCCGATACGCCGGATAATCCTGATACACCCGACAATCCCGACACCCCGGACGATCCCGGCGAACCCGAAGCCCCGCCGAGTGCAACCTGTGATGTTTGGGTAAACCTTTCCTCCCCGCCTACGGTCTACGAACGGGAGAAATACAGCTTTACCGTATATTTTGCCAATTCCACCGATAAAGCACTTTCGGATGTGCGCCTGAGTGTCGCTATCAACGGCAAGGCGGTGTCTGCCGTGCCTGCCACAGCCAATTTCAGCCCCTATGAGAAGAAAGCCTATCTTGTCACCGCCACCGCAGGAGAAAAAGGCACACCCATACAGCTAACGGCAGAAGTTTCACCGCCGGAGGGGTATACGGACACCAACATGAGCAACAACCGGGTTTCAGCAGAAATCATGGTACTGGAAAAGCCCTATGATTTGGATGTTCAGCGGATTACCCCTGACCGCTACAAGGAAAACCAGTCCGTTGTTACCACCGTGAAGGTAGGCAATCAGGGAAGTCTTGATTTTACACCGGGACAGAATGTAACGGTGCTGTTCCAGATACCCGAATTGTCCTATCAAAAACGCATTGACGCGGTTGTAATGGCAAAGGACACTTGGAACGTGGTATCCCTTCGATGGGATACGCCCAATATTCAGGCCGACAAGGACATCACGCTGATTGCCGTTATCAATCCCGACCAGTCCTTGGATAACGAGGGAAGCACCGACAACAATACCTACACCCAAAAAGCGGTTATCGAGAATGTAACCTACACCGAGCCGGAGGAAAGCCGGGAGCTGCCCGACCCGCCAAAGCGTACAGACCAGTCTAAAGTAACATGGTGGGAACAGCGTTATGAAAACGGTCAATTTATATGGCGTGAGTTTTACGCCGAGCTAAAGGTCAGCGCCGTTCTGGATTATGACACGAAGGTAAAAGGCTACCTAAAATCCGGTTACGGCTATTCTATTAAGGTCAATGCAACTGTAAACACCAATTACGACAAAGTGGAGCTAATCACCGTCCCGCAGACGGCAGAGGTCTATTTGCCCGAATACCGTTATGAAACTGCCATTCCTTTAACCAAGGAGGGCGGTCAATTTGTTTTCCGGGAGAATCCCGCATCTCCCTTCAAGTACCGGAAGCAATACGTTCCCGTCTGGTTCCCGGACGATAAGGACTACATCGTGCAGTTACTTGTCACCGATGTCCATACGCCGGGCGGCACACTTTCCAAGTGGCTGACGGGCGGGGAGCTTCAAATCCGGGTGGTGGACAGCATGTATTCCGATGATGTCACCACGGGGAATTGATGATTGCGTTACTATGCACCGTCCCTCTGCTATGGGCGGCGATTATGGATTACCAAAAGCGGATTATCCCTGACTGGACATGGATTGCCCTTGTTCTGATCGGGTTTGTATCCGCTTTTTTGCTGCCCGCCCCGGCTTTGTATGAGCGAATCGCGGGATTGCTCCTGCCGGGGATCTGCCTGTTACTGCTTGCCGTGCGGTATGGCGGGATTGGCGGCGGCGACATTAAGCTGACGGCGGCAACGGGCTTCTGCTTCGGGCTGAACGCTCTTGCTCTCATTCTCTTTTTTGCCCTGATACCCGCCTGTATCTATGCGGCCGCAACACGGCAACGGAGCGTACCGCTGGCGGTGTTTCTGTGTACCGGCGCTTTTGTCTATATGGGGATTTGCTTCGCCGTACTGCGTTGAGGGCGGGTTTCAGAACATAATCCACTTCGGGCCAACTTGGCCCGAAGTCAGAAAGGGGGCTTCACCACGATTCCAAGAGAACAATTCAACATCATATACGCCGATCCGCCGTGGCGGTACGCCAACAAGGGCGGTCAGGGCGTAGCCGAAAATCATTATCCCACCATGAGCTGTGAGGAAATATGCGCGCTTCCTGTGGCAGAGCTTGCCGCAAAGGACAGCGCGCTTTTTCTATGGGCGACCTTCCCGCAACTGCCGGAAGCCCTGCGTGTCGTTTCCGCATGGGGCTTTCAGTTCAAAACCGTGGCGTTTGTGTGGCTGAAACAAAACCGCAGAGCCAAAACATGGTTTTACGGTTTGGGGTTTTGGACACGCAGCAATGCGGAAATCTGCCTGCTGGCAACAAGAGGGCATCCTAAGCGGCGGGATAAAGGCATCCATCAGTTCATCATTTCTCCCATAGAAGCCCACAGCAAAATGCCCGACGAGGCACGGGAACGCATTGTGCGGCTCATGGGCGACCTGCCCCGCGCGGAGCTTTTCGCAAGACAGGAAACCGAGGGCTGGAGGGTTTGGGGAAATGAAATTGCAAACAGCATTGAACTTTAAACTTCGGGCCAACTTGGCCCGAAGTCCCGAAAGGAGGTATTCAGCCAGATGGCTTATGTGAATGTGCCAAACGATTTATCGAAAATAAAAACCAAAGTGGCGTTCAATCTTACCAAGCGTCAGCTTATCTGTTTTGGCGGTGCGGCGGCAGTCGGTGTTCCGGCCTATCTTTTTACCCGTTCCGCTATCGGCAACACCGGGGCAATGCTTTTGATGATTGCCCTCATGCTCCCGTGCTTTCTGATTGCCATGTATGAGCGCGACGGGCTTCCCTTTGAAAAGGTGGTGCGCAACATCGTCCGTACTACTTTTTTATGGCCCCGGACGAGGCCGTACAGGACAGAGAACCTTTACCGCTATTTCAGCGATTCCAGAAAGGAGGTAACGCGGCTTGAAGCAGGCAAAAAAGAAACCGCCCGTCCCCGCCAAAAGCGGTAAGAAACCGCGCGGGCCGCAGACCGCACAGCAGACCATTCCCTACAAAGAAATGTTCCGGGACGGTATCTGCAAGGTGCGGGAGAGCTTTTACACCAAGACCATTGCATACGAGGACATCAATTATTCCGTGGCTTCGACGGATGATCAGGCTACAATTTTTGACGGCTACTGCGCGTTCCTCAATTATTTTGACAGCGTCCTGCCGTTCCAGCTTTCCTTTATCAACCACCGTTCCTGCCCGGAAAACCGCTATAACGTGAACATCCCCCCACAGGATGATGATTTTAACAGTATCCGAGGCGAATTTACCGACATGCTGACCAATCAGATTGCCAAGAGCAACAACGGCATTATGCGCTCCAAATACATCACCTTCGGTATCCACGCGGACAGCATCGCAACGGCAAGACCCCGTTTGGAGCGTGTGGAGGCCGATGTGACGGGAAACTATAAAAGGCTTGGCGTACAGTCGGCTTCCCTCAATGGACGGGAACGCTTGGAGGTGCTGCACAGCCAGCTACACCCCGGAGGCCGGGAGCCGTTTTTCTTCTCATGGGATATGATCCCGAAAACGGGCATGGGGACAAAGGATTTTATCGCTCCTACTTCCTTTGACTTCCGGCAAAGCCGCGCCTTTCGTGTGGGAACCACATGGGGCGCGGCTTCCTACATGCAGATCATGGCCTCCGAGCTTTCCGACAAGCTGTTAGCGGAGCTATTGGAGGTAGACGCGGAAATGACCATCACCCTGCATGTCCAGACCGTTGACCAGACAAAAGCGGTGAAAACGGTCAAGGCAAAGCTGACGGACATTGAGCGCATGAAGGTGGACGAACAGAAAAAGGCGGCGCGTTCCGGTTATGACATTGACATTCTGCCACCTGACCTGCTCACCTACGGCAAGGACGCGGCGGCGCTTTTGGCAGATTTGCAGAGCCGCAACGAGCGGATGTTTCTGCTTACGTTCCTTGTGGTGAATACCGCTCCCACAAAGCAACAGCTTGAAAATGATATTTTTACCATATCGGGTATTACGCAGAAATACAACTGCTTTCTCAAACGGCTGGATTTTCAGCAGGAGCAAGGATATCTGTCGAGCCTGATTCTTGGCGATAACGCCATTGAGATACAGCGCGGCATGACCACAAGCTCCACGGCGATTTTTGTTCCCTTTATGACGCAGGAGCTTCGCATGGGAGGGCAAGCACTGTATTACGGCATGAACGCCCTTTCCCACAATGTTATCATGGCAGACCGCAAAAAACTGAAATCCGCCAACGGCCTGTATCTTGGCTCCACCGGCTCCGGTAAGAGCTTTGCCGCCAAACGGGAGCTGATTAACGTATTTCTTACCACCAAAGACCGGATTATCATTGTAGACCCGATGGGCGAATATGCCCCGCTGGTGAAACGGCTTGGGGGACAGGTGATCGACATTTCCCCTGACAGCCCCCTTGGGAATTACATCAATCCGATGGATATTCAAATGAGCATGGCAGACGAGGACAGCCCACTTTCCATGAAAGCGGATTTTCTATTGTCCCTGTGTGAACTGATTTTAGGCGGCAAGGACGGCCTGCAACCCATTGAAAAAACGGTCATTGACCGCTGTGTGCGGCTGGTGTACCGGGAACTCGCCCTTGGGATCGGGGACGGGAAAATACCGCTTTTGCAAGACCTGTACGAAACCCTTTGCAAACAGCCGGAGCCGGAGGCGAAACGGATTGCAACCGCGCTGGAGCTTTACTGCACCGGCTCCCTAAACCTCTTTAACCATCATACCAATGTAAGCCTTGATAAGCGCGTGGTATGTATCGTGCTAAAGGGCATGGGCGAAAACCTGCGTAAAATCGCTATGCACATCACCAACGAGCTTGTGACACAGGCAGTCAATACCAACTTTGCCGCGGGACTTGCGACCTGGTGCTTTTTCGATGAATTTCATATTCTCCTGCAAGACGCATTGAGCGCGGGCTATTTCGTCCGTGTCTGGAAGATGCTGCGCAAAAAGGGCTGTGTGCCGAGCGCACTTACACAGAATGTGAAAGACCTGTTAGCCAGCCGTGAGATCGAAAATATTCTGGAAAACAGCGACTTTATGATCCTGCTGTCACAGGCGCAGGGCGACCGGGCGATACTCGCCAAACAGCTTGGTATCTCCGAGCATCAGCTATCCTATATCGCCCACAGCAATTCCGGGGAAGGGCTTTTATTTTTCGGGAATACCACCATCCCCTTCGTAGACCGCTTCCCCCGTGGTGAAATTTACAATCTGCTCACCACCCGCCCGGAGGACATAGCCAAGGAGGCTTCCCATGCGTGACGGGAGCCGCAAGCCGGAGCATGGCCCATCCAGCCGTTTGCGGTTTGCGGATAATCCCGGCACTTCGGGCCAACTTGGCCCGAAGTCCACCTCCCGGCCCAAGAAGAAAAAACAGCCGCATAAAATCCACTCCCAACAGGAGCCGTCTGTTTTGCGGGAGGAAAAAAAGGCTGTAAACCCGGATGCTTCCGATGTTCATGATGTACCCAACACTTCGGGCCATGTTGGTCCGAAGTCCTCAAACAGCAAGTACCGTCAGCATAGCGAACAGGCCCGACCCTCTGACCGCCTGCGAAGCGATGATACACCGCCCCATAGGGACGGCTCCGGTTTAGAGGAAAAAGCCTCTGGTTCGTCTGGAAAAAAGGCGGCGCGGGACGCGGAAAAGCTAAACCAATCCAAGTTCTGCGCGGAAAGAAGCGAGGAAAAGCTGAACGCCGCCCGTGAGAAGTTAGCGGCACAGAAGCATCCGAAGAAGCCCGGCACGGTGAAAACCGCAGGCCGGGCGGCGCGTTTTCAAGCATGGCGGTATGTGCATGGAAAAATCTATGAGGTAGAGCATGAAAATGCGGGGACAGAGGCCGCGCACCGAACCGAGCTTGCCGGGGAAACGGCTGTCCGTGGCACGACCCGCTTTATCAAGCACCGCGTCCGTACCCACCCGGCCCGGCAAGTCCGAAAATGGGAACGTCGGGACATCCGGGCTAAGGCGGATTTTCAATATCGCACGATGGTACAGGAACACCCGGAGCTAAAGAGCAATCCCGTTTCCCGCTTCTGGCAAAAACGGAGGCTGAAAAAGCAATATGTCAAACAGGCACGGGAGGCGGCAAAGCACGGCAAACAGGCGGTAAGGTTCACGGAGAAAGTAGCCCGGACGGTTACAGCTTTTGTGAAACAGAACCCGAAGCTCCTGCTGATCGGGCTGGTGCTGTTTTTGCTGATTATCATCCTGCAATCCTGCATGGCCTCTCTTGCCACCATCGGAAACGGATTGATCGGTGCTGTCGGTGGCACGTCCTATGTATCGTCGGACAGTGACATTGAAGCGGTGGAAGCAAGCTATACCGGGCTGGAAAAGGATTTGCGGGAAAGGCTGTCGCGCATCGAAAGCGATTATCCCGGCTATGACGAATACCGCTATTCCGTAGATGAAATCGGGCATGACCCCTTTGAACTGGCCTCCTACCTGACCGCCAAGTTTGGAGAATACACCCCGGATAAGGTACAGGCCGAATTGCAATCCCTTTTTCGTCAGCAATATTCCCTAACCGTCACAAGAACCGTGGAGGTGCGCTACCGTACCGAAACCCGGACGGACACATGGACGGACGAGAACGGCAATACCCACCACGATACCTATACCGTAGAGGTTCCCTATAACTATTACATTCTGAATGTCAGCCTGAAAAACAAGTCATTAGGCACGGTTGCCGCCGCAAATCTGGATATGGAGCAACAGGCGCGGTACGCCGTCTATCAGAAAACCCAAGGCAACCGCCCCAAGCTCTTTGAGGACAATATTTACGCCCATCCCGGAGAATACACCGATTATGACGTACCGCCGGAAGCCCTTGCAGACCCAGATTTTGCCGCGCTGATCGAGGAGGCCGAGAAGTATTTGGGCTACCCCTACGTTTGGGGCGGCTCCAGCCCCTCCACTTCCTTCGATTGTTCGGGCTTCGTCTGCTATGTACTTGACAAATCCAGCGTATATCCCATGAGCCGGACAACGGCGCAGGGCATTTTCAATCAGTGTGCAAAGATCTCACCCTCCGAAGCAAAACCTGGCGATATTATTTTTTTCACCGGAACCTATGACAGCTCCGGGGCTGTGTCCCACGTCGGCATCTATGTGGGCGATAACATGATGCTCCACTGTGCCAGCGGTGGCGTACAGTATGCCCGGATGGATACCAAGTATTGGACGGAACATTTTTATGCGTTCGGCAGGTTATCAGGTTAAAACCCGGACGCAGCATGAGAAAGGAGTGCTATTTTGAACGCAAAAATTGAGCGTGTCAATAAGGACATTGATAAGACCAAGGAAAAAATCAGTGAATTTCAGGCTAAGCTGCGGGAACTGGAAAAGCAGAAAACCGAGCTTGAAAATACGGAAATCGTGGAGGCGGTGCGCGGTATGGATATTCCGCTGAACGACCTTCCGGCTATCTTAAAGGCGCTTCGTGAGCCAAGCGGAGCACCTTTCACTTCGGGCCAAGTTGGCCCGAAGTCTGCCAATACGGAAAAGGAGGAAACCGAAGCATGAGAAAATTTCGTAAGCTGGCGGCGCTCTGCGCCGTTTTTGCTCTGATGTTCTGCTTTACCACCGTGGCCTATGCCAGCGGCGGGGAGGAAACCCCGGAGGTGACGGAGGTTCCTGTCCCGGAGGCGACGAGTGAACCCAATCCCTTTACCCCTGCCGGAACCGGCACGGTGGTCAATACCGCCACCGACGAGGACGGCAAGCAGTTTTATACCATCACCACCCCCGATGAAAACGTGTTTTACCTTGTGATTGACCTGCAACGGGAAACGGATAATGTGTATTTCCTGAACGCTGTTACAGAAAAAGACCTGCTGGCTCTTGCCGAAAAGTCCGGCGATACCAAAGAAAACGAAACCGTTGCATCCACCCCGGAGCCGGAAGATACGCCTGATACCGCAGCCACCCCGGAAACCGATACAAAGCCGCAATCCCAAAGTAATACGGGGATGCTCCTGCTGGTGCTGGCGGTTGTCGTGATCGGAGGCGGGGCCGGATATTACTTCAAGATCTACCGCCCGAAGCACGAGCAGTCTGACCATGAGGATGATTTTGATTACAGTGAAGAAGCTGATCTGTATGATACGGAGGACATGGAACAGGCCGACGAGCTTTCGTCGGCGGAGGAAGATCAGGACGGGGACGGTGAAGCATGAACTTTACAAACAGCCCCTACGAAAAAATGATGAAGGAAAAACCCCGGCCCCCGCGCCGGGGTACGGTGAGTAAACCGCCGAAAGGCTCTCCCTGCCGGAACTGTGGATATTGGAACGGCGCTCCCTGTGTCGGCGTTTGCTATCGGAATGTCATATTCTCGCGGGAAAAGGAGGCGGTAACTTCGGGCCAAATTGACCCGAAGTGAAGCCTATGGCAAAAGACCCCGCGGAAGCCCGCGAACTGACCCGGAGTGAACGTGAAGCAATCCGCAGGCTGGTGGTTGGCATGTGCGCCAATTATGACCCGGAATATGGCTGTCTGCCGCTTAATTGCCCCTGCTACATGCTGAACAAATGGTGGACGGGCGCATACTGCAAGTATTTTCAAAATGCCGTCCTGCCTCTGGATTCCGTACTGGAAGCAAAGCTGACGGGAATAAACGCCTTACTTTCCCGGAGGATTTGCCCGGTCTGCGGCGCGGTTTTTATTCCGGTCACAAGTCAGGCGTATTGTTCGGAGGCTTGCCAGCAGGAGGGCAACCGCCGCAGGAGCCGGGAACGGATGCGAAAAAAACGGCAAAACAAAGGGGTATAACGTTACGATGCTTGCCTGAAAAAGTGCCGGTTTCAGCGGCTTTCCGGCCCCGGTTTTAGGGGGAGAGGCATAAATGTCTTACTCCCCTCATTCCGGGGGTAACTTCGTAACATTTCCCTATGAAATGGAGGTAAAAAAATGAGCGATAACCCAAGTAAGGAAATGGTGCATGGCTATGAAATTAAGCGGTCAGTCCTCTTTGACAATGACCGTGGCTTTGCCCTTGCGGAAAACCCTAACGCCCCGCAGCCCTTTGTCACATGGCAGTTTACCGAGGAAAACGGAAAGCGCGATTATTATTGGGGGCACTATACCACCAATAAGGCCGCTGCCGTAAGGGATTATGAGAACCGTGTTTTGGAGTACCAGTATGATTATGGCGTATCTGAAAAATCGGCTTACAAATATTATTCCACACAAAGGCCGGTGGATATTGGCACGTTTCCCAAAACGGAGAACGGGCCGTTATATCTTGTAAATTTTGATAAGCGGGAAAGTGTGGAACAGGGCCGATTTCTGGCATGGGGCTATCTTGTGTATGATGCACCCCTGACGGAAAAACAGATGAATGATTACGAGCTTCGGGCGGCTTCCGGTAATCCCGACAGAAATGCCACTCTGCGGGAACAGGGAGAAAACAAATCCATTGCCGCTCTGCTGGCAGAAGGAGCAAAACAGGCCGCAAGGGACAACGCCGCCCATCCCTCTCCTTCCAAGAATACCGAAAAGGACAGATAACAAAACTTCGGGCCAACTTGGCCCGAAGTCGTAGAAGGAGGTATTTTTATTTATGAAAAAAGACAACTATTTGAACAATGCGGAGCTTTCCACCGAACAGAACTGCAATATGATTGATGGCATCCCAAACAATACAACCTTGCAGGTTCCCGTCCCGGAGGAAAAACCGCTGGACAAGGTAAAGGAACCGCCCCGGCGCAAGCGGAGCCGGGAACTGGAACGGTGAGCGCCCACAAACGCAAGCGCGGGATTCATTTGCATGTCATGGTATCGGAGGATGAACTCAATACGATTCATCAGCGTATGGACGAGGCCGGGATTACCAATGCCGGAGCCTATATCCGAAAAATGGCTATGAACGGTTATATTCTAAATGTTGACCTTTCCCCTGTCCGGGAGCTTGTTTCCCTGCAACGCAGGTGCGCGAATAATCTGAATCAGGTTGCCATTCATGCCAATACTTACGGCGTTTACCCATCCGAGATTACAGCCCTGCAAAAAGACTATGCACAGTTGTGGGGCCGGGTGTCTGACGTTCTTAAACAGCTTACGGCGGTGGTGGAGCTATAAATAATGAATATGGAACGGGGGTAACGTCCCCCGTTCCATTATAAAGCCTATTTAATGCTAGCTGCAAATCATCAAAGATTTTCTATCATCTCTGGAATCACACTTTTTTGGACTTTGATTTTAAAAAGCTCAAGCCAAGAAAATCCAACTTATCCGATGTAGAATTTCCAATTTTATATTTCCATCTATCATTTAGAAAATTAATCAACTTAAGTCCTCTTTTCTTAATTTCATCAGCTCCCCAATCATCACATTCTGTCAATTCTATTTCAGCATATGTGCCATACTTATAACCTACAAAACTATGATTACCATTTTTCTTCTCTGGGAATGGCTTATTGCCTAAACGACCATTTTTAGCTTCAGAAACTGCTACAAAGTTCCCTAATGAATTCCTTAATGAAGATCTTTGTTTTTGAGTATATGATTTAAATAGTTCTAACCAATAATCCTGCCTTGCTCTTTGAGGGTAAATATGTTCAATTGAATTATAGCCTTTATTGAAATATACATCTCTATTTAGTTTTTCAATGTCAGCTTTGCTAGATTTCATTAACGATACTTCATATTCACATAAAAAATATCGAAGGAAATTTTGGTTATAAAAACCATTACGTTTATAGAAAGCAATTAAGTTTTTAGTTGTGGTGTCATTTTCAACTATATCTGTAGTAATTTTGTCAATTTTCTCACTGATTCCGACTACAGTTAAATCCCCTTTATCTAGTTTAATAAGCATATCGGTAATATCAAGATTAAAAAGAGAAAAGTCTCCATCATAACACTCAAAAGGTATCAGTTCTTTTAAAAAGATATATCTTTCTAAAATTCTTAAAAATTTGAGTAGAGTCTTTTCGTCTTTTGCATTTTGCAAGCAAACCAAAATCAATACTTTATAGGGGTTCGTCCGCTCTCGTCCGACATACCTTCTATCTCTTATACGCTGTGGTCGGAACAAGTAATTGATCTTCCTTATATACTCCACTATATCTTCCGAATACCCAGCTTCGCTTGGATTATTAAAATAAAACCACGTTTTTATAGATTCTTTTAAACTATCAATATAATCAATAATGTCATTAGTCTTTAACGTACTGGCAAAAACTTTTTCCGTTACAAAATATTCATCAAGCAAATAGTCATACAACAACATATTTGCTTGATAAAAATAAGGTTGCCTTCTATATTTTTTGCTGATTTCGCTTAATTCATGGCAAAAATAAATATGAAAATGTGCATCAAGAAATTCATCATCTGGCAAATAATTTGTCTTGCCTTGTCCTAGAACATGGTATATATCTTTCCAGCAATCGTTTATATCACGTCTTAATCTTGTTTTAATATCATCTGAAACGGTAAAGAGGGTTGATAAGTAAATCAAACGATTTTTGAGTAACTCTAAGTAGGATAAAGGTTTTCCTCTATTATTCATTGTTTCAAAGGTAACAAAAACATCTATATCAGAGGAAATTTCGTAGGTATTAAATAAAAAGTGTTGAGTTATTTTTGTGTATACTTGCTCTAGCTGATTTTGGTTTAACTTTTTCAATTCTTTTTCAAAAAACGCAAGTGCATTTTTTAAATTCAAGGTATATGTGGTTTCTTTGTTTCCCAGTTTATCCACGGTTTTCCCAGAATACACATAATCAACTAGGTAACTATAACTCGGATTAGCAATTTCATATCCAAATAAATAGGAATTTGACTTATTTTCATCTTTTGATTCTGCAATAAATCTTTTTGAAATATCAACTGAACTTGTATAATTTAATTTATCTATATTCTTTTGATTCATCAAATTAATAATTGCTTTTATTAGAAGTATAGAGGTGGTTAGTCTTTGTTGCCCATCAACAATGTAATAAGGAGAAAATTTTTTGGATCTTATAAGCCATAAATCATCGACCCATTGACTATACGTGCTCTCTTGAACAGGTTCTAATGTAAGAACGCCAACATAGTGGTTTTTGTTATCAGAAAGCCGTAATAGGTCGCTCCAAAATTCCATTACCTCTTTTTCAGTCCAAGCATATCCACGTTGGTAATCAGGAATTCTGAAAATTCTTTCAGAAAAAACTTTTGATAATGTTATTAACTGCTCGTTCATTACAGTACACCTCTCGACAACAACTAATGATTTATCTCCTATAGAACAACAAATTGTTATTAAATTATACAATATTTTTCCAAGTAACACAAGTAATATTATATACTTCGGGCCAACTTGACCCGAAGTGCCGGGACGAGATTCGCAAAGACGCGACAACATTGTTGACCCCTTTCTCGGATGATAAAATATAGGTAGAACCAAACAAGAAAGGGGTCATGATTATGAAGATTATTTTTAAAATCATTGCGATACCGTTTATTATCGCATTAAGCATCACTGTCGCGTTTCTGTATTTTATCTTCTGTGTTTCTGAATGGATTTGTACGGTTGCCGCCGTTATTCTTGCCGCCCTGGGAGTTTTAATATTTGTCACAGGAGGCCCAACCCTTAATGGCGTGGCTATGCTCCTATTAGGCTTCCTGATTTCTCCTCTTGGCCTCCAGGCTGTAATCGAGTGGTTCATCGACAGGCTGGCCGACCTGAATTGTTTCCTGAAAGATTATGTGATTGGATAAAAACCAAAACAACACTATGTAAGGAAAGCGGGCCAAGCGGCCCGCTTTCCACATCTCAACCGTGGACTTCGGGACAACTTGGCCCGAAGTGATACTGCCGGAAAGGAGGGGTTTCATGGCAACCACGCGCCTGATTATTCATCATATCAGCAAGGGAGAAAGCATTGCGCAATCTCTTGCCGACCGTTTCGATTATGGGCAGAATCCCGACAAGACACAACAGGGCGAATTGATTTCCTCCTATCAGTGCGACGTGGAAACTGCTGACGCAGAATTTTTACTTTCCAAAGCCAAATACAAAGCGATCACCGGACGGGAACAGAAAAAGGATGCTGATATTTTGTGTTATCAGATCCGGCAGTCCTTTGTCCCCGGAGAGGTCACGCCGGAGGAAGCCAATCGGATAGGTTATGAAACGGCTATGCGTTGGACGAAAGGCAAATATGCTTTTTTTGTTGCTACGCATGTAGACCGCAAGCACTTTCATAATCACATTTACTATAATTCCACCGCCCTTGACTGCACAAGAAAATTCAATAATTTTTGGGGTTCCAGCTTTGCCCTCCGGCGGCTTTCTGACCGGATATGTATTGAAAATGGACTGTCCTATATTGCCCATCCAAAGCTAAAAAGCAAGGGAAAATACAAGCATTACGGGCAATGGCTTGACGGTAATAAGCCGCTGACATTTCAGGAGCGGCTAAAAGCACAAATTGATACTTGCCTTTCTGAAAAACCTGCCAGCATGGAAGAATTTTTTCATGCTATGGAAGCTGCCGGCTATGAAGTCAAACAGGGGCGCGGCGATACGGTCAGCTTTCGGGCGGAGGGGCAGGAACGGTTTACCCGGCTCCGATCTTCCACACTTGGCACGGGCTATGGACTGGAAGATATACAGGCTATTATCGAGGGCCGGGCCTCTCCATCCGGGGGACACTTTGAGCCGCGCAAGGTCAACCTGATTATTGATATTCAATCCAGAATGAGGTCTGGAAAAGGCCCGGCTTATGAGCGGTGGGCCAAGGTGTTCAATCTCAAACAAATGGCGGCAACACTTCAATATTTGCAGGAAAATAATCTTCTGGAATATTCACAGCTTGCCGAAAAAACGGCACAGGCCGTGGACCGTTTCCATACTCTTTCAGATAAAATAAAAACCATTGAGGTTACGGCGAACACCAATGAGGATTTAATGGCGGCAACGGTTGACTATGCAAAGACCCGTACTGTATTTGAGGGCTACAAGGCCGCGAAATATAGCCGGAAATACTATGCGGAGCATGAGGGCGATATTGAATTACACCGGGCGGCACAGGCTACTTTCAAGCGTATTCTTTCCGGGGCGAAGCTCCCGAAGATGGACGCGCTCAAAGCGGAGAGGCAACGGCTGACTGCTGAAAAAAATGCCGCATACCGGGAGTACCGGGCGGCAAAAAAGAGTATGCAGGAGCTTATTACGGCAAAGGCCAATATTGATCATCTGCTTGGACTGACGGACACGCGGAAAAATAAGGAAATGGAGCGATAGTGACATGACGCAACAAAGAGCGCAACGCGTTTACTTCGGGCCAACTTGGCCCGAAGTGGGCAGGGTTTGGGGAGGCTCCCCAACAAGCAGCATTGCGTGACTGTGGCCACAGTCACATTGCTTGCCGTTTTGCGGAAACATATGGAAACAGAGTTATTCTTCAATGAATTTATAGCAAATTTTCAGAAAAGCTCCCCCTTGTTTCTCATTTTTACTTGTTATGATATAGCTGTAAAAAAACGCGAGAAGTGAGGGAACGCAAGTGGCGAAAATATATATATCACTTATTAAGACAAAATCTCCTATTGGTAGATTAGTTTCTCTTATAAAAAGAGATGAAGTAACACATGCTGCGATTTCATTGGACAAAAACCTGTATTCATTACATGGATTTGGACGTCGGTCTAACTGGATACCAATAATAGCCGGTTTTCGGAAAGAAACATATTCGGCTGGATACTACGGACGACTAAAAACTCTACCCGGTATAGTTTTGGAAATGAATGTAACTGAGGTACAGTACAATAAAGCGGCGAAAATTGTAAGCTGTTTTGCCCGGAACCCAAATAAATACCATTATAGTATAACGAAGCTGATTAGTAATCTTTTCAATATAGAGGTACAGAGCAGTAACAGTTTTATATGTTCGGAATTTGTCGCTTATGTGTTACAAAAAGCCGGTATTATGAATTTCACAACGCCTTTGAATTTGGTGCGGCCACAAGTGTTATTACAAGAGCTAATAAAGTGCCAGGCAATTCCTGTCTACCAAGGGGATATGAAGCAATACGGGGCTACGGCATGAGTTTACTTGCTCTTTACTTGAACTTGTGCAGTAGAAGGAGGCTGTATGATTTTCTGGCAAACGATATTTAGCAATCATGTACTAATAAACACATTTTGGGGATGGGCGGCGGCACAACTTATTAAGTCCATTCTGTATCTGGCAACCTATAGAAAATTTAACGCAGGAAGGCTTGTAGGCTCGGGCGGGATGCCAAGTTCACACTCGGCAGCGGTGAGCGCACTCGCCGTTACTGCGGGTCTTAAATATGGTATCGACTCTTATGAATTTGCCTTCTCTGTTATTATCGCCTGTATTGTTATGTATGATGCGTGCGGTGTTCGCAGGGCGGCTGGGGAACATGCTAAGCTCTTGAATAAGCTACAATATATGTGGACTGATAAGAAAAGTCCCGATGAAAAATTTAAGGAGATGATTGGGCATACTCCACTTCAAGTCATTGTAGGTTCAATCATTGGCATACTTGTAGCGGCAATTCTTTATTAAAAATATTTGCGGGGGATACTTTTATGAGAAATACAACAAAACGAATAATGATAGTGTTCATAATTTGCACATTGGCTATTGTGTTGTTTGCAGGGTGTCATAAGGAAAATACGAAGAATATCGACTTGTCAAAGATTGATAATATCACTATCGTTTATAATTCCGAGGATATCACATTCTTAGAAAGTGATGAAGATGTTTTAGTAATAAAGGAATACTTGAGCGAATGGAAATCCTTGTATGAGGCAAAAGTATCTGTTACAGGAAACAGCGTCAATATAAAAGTAGGCAAGCGTCCGCTTGTTACCACTTTTGATGCTTCCGTCGAAATATATCTCCCGAAAACATATTCTGGAAGTTTATCCGTTGAAACAACCAGTGGTAAAATCAGTATGGATGTAGCATATTCGTTCGATGCACTCCAAATTAAAAGTACAAGCGGTAACCTTAAATTTGAAAAAGTATCCGCAAATACGATTGATTTCATCACAAACAGCGGCAAAATTTTATGTAATTCAATCCATGGAAATATAACCACTAAAAGCAACAGCGGCAGGATTTCAGTTGCAGACGCAAGCGGAGAAGGAAATTACGAGTCTAATTCCGGAGATATTGAAATTGAATATATAGATATTGGTGGGGATATAACAGCATATTCCCAAAGCGGCGGGATTTATCTTACAATGCCGAAAGACAGTAATTTTATATTTGATGCTAATACGCATAGTGGCAATATCAGAACGACTTTTCCTGAATTTCTAGCCAGCACGGAAACAACAGCAAATGGCGCTATTGGTGACGAAGCAGGAATAACCATAGACCTTTCCACAGCATCCGGCAATATTGAGGTAACGCGATGAACGAGAAACCAGGCAAACTTAGCAAAACACAAAAAAAGGCTATTATCTTATCCGTTTTAGGTATCGTATTAGTGATAGCAATTACTCTGTTATTTATGCCGTATTTTGAAAAGCTGTACAAGCCGGACTATCAAGAAAAAATCAAAGAATGGATTAACTCTTTGGGTGTCGGCGGATGGTTGATTGTATTCAGTATTCAGTTTTTACAAATTGTCATCGCGTTTATTCCGGGTGAGCCTATTGAGATTATTGCCGGAATCTTATACGGTACTTGGGGCGGCCTGCTAGTATGCATGTTGGGTTGCGTAGCAGCTTCCACTTTAGTTTTTTTGATTTCTAGGAAATTTGGAACACCTCTCCTATACAAGGTATTTGGAAAGGATAAAATCGAGAATTTTGCTTTTTTGAAAGACAAAAAAAGAGTTGAAACAGTTAGCTTTATTCTATTCCTTGTTCCGGGTACGCCAAAGGATATGCTGACATATATAGCAGGGGTCAGTAATTTGAAGCTAAGCAGATTTTTACTGATATCTACTTTTGCTCGTATTCCGTCCGTGGTGTCCTCTGCTATCATAGGTTCCTCAATGCTGCAGGGGGATTGGGCTATAACAATAACAATTTTTATCATTACGGCAATTATCGGTATATTGGGTATTCGATTTAATGATAAAATATTGGACTTTTATAGCAGACACACGAACTCGAAATAAGCTGCTTTCAGTCTACAAAATAGCAATATTAGCAACAGAAGGTTATAATATGTTTGAAAAAGATAATAAGGAGGATGCACTATGAACAAAATTCTATTGATAGAAGATGATGAAGCTATAGCCCGTTATTTAGAATTGGAGCTTAAACATGAAGGGTATGCGCTTGTTATTCAGGACAATGGAAAATCCGGCTTGGATTGTGCTTTAGAAGAAGATTATGATTTGATACTGCTGGATATTCTGTTACCAGAAATGAGCGGATTGGAAGTATTGCGAAAAATTAGAAAAGAAAAAAACACGCCTATTATTATGCTAACGTCTAAAGGGGAAGTGTCCGATAAGGTGGCCGGGTTGGACAGTGGCGCAAATGATTATATTGCAAAGCCTTTCTTCATGGAAGAATTGCTGGCAAGAATAAGAGTTGTTTTCCGAAAAGACGAAACAGATAACATTCTCCAGTATGGGGAGCTGCAACTACATGTTTCTTCCCGGACTGTTACCATAGCCGGAGAGGAAATCCAGCTAACAAAGAGAGAATATGACCTGCTTGTATACCTGCTAAAAAATAAAAACATCGTCCTCTCACGGGAAAAAATCATTGAAAGTGTTTGGGGGTATGATTTTTATGACAATACAAATGTTGTGGACGTATACATCAAAAGTATTCGTCAAAAATTGGAACCCCTCATGCCGGAGAGGATGATACAGACAGTCAGGGGGATAGGATATGTTATCAAAGATAAGATCTAAAATCAATCGGTCCATTGTCGTAAAATCCACTATTACCAATATCGTGCTGTTCGGCCTTATATTTTTAGCGTTAGGCTGTGGAATATATCAAGCGTTTTCCAGCATTATGTTTGAAGGCGCAACTCTTGTATTGGAAGATCATTCACGGGTAATCAGTGATTTTGTTAAGGAAGGGTATAGTGATATAATTCCCTCCTATGCTGAAAATAGCGCCATTGTCGTGACAATGTCGCCAGCGAGCGGAGCATTTGCCTCCTCGGAAGTTGTAATTGACGGTGTGGAGATTATATATCGGTTTACGGTACAAAGCGGAACGGAGAGCTATGATATCGTTATCACAAAAACATTGGCAAAAGAATGGAAAGCAATCCGAACTATGCTTATTTTTCTGATTGGTGCATCTGTCATTCTTGTTGCATTTATTCTGTTTATTACAACAATCACCACAAGGCGTACAGTAAAACCGATTCACGAAATGATTAACACAATAAATAACGGTGGCTTAGATGTACGTCTTGATGTGGCAAATTCTCAAAATGAATTAAAACTATTAGCTGAAACATTCAATGAACTGCTGGATAGGATTTGGAAAGTTTATAAAAATCAAGAACAGTTTGTTTCAGACGCTTCCCATGAATTGCGAACGCCGTTGCTTGTCATACAGGGATATTCGGACTTGATGGAGCGATGGGGCAAAAATGATGAATCTGTGCAAGCGGAGGCGGTTGCTTCTATTAAGCGGGAAGCGGTATACATGAATAAGCTGGTAGAGCGCCTGCTCTTTCTGGCTAATGCCGACCAAAACCGTCTGAAAATTGATTTTAAAGAAGTAGACCTACCGGAATTACTAGACAGTATCATACATGATTCCATACTTATTGATGATACTCACACCTATAAGCTGGAAACAGAAAATCTTCATATTAGGGCTGACGCTTCTCTTATTAAGCAGTTAATACGCATTCTATTAGATAATAGTGCAAAGTATTCTATCGTAGGCGGAAAGATTAACGTCAGGGCTTATCAAAAAGATAAATATATCTTTATTGAAGTAGAAGATAATGGCCCCGGTGTATCGGAAGAAAATCTTGCACATATTTTTGAACGTTTTTACAAAGCCGACAATTCCCGAACGCGAAAAAAAGGAGGTACGGGTCTTGGCTTATCCATAGCAAGGTGGATTGTAGAGGAACACGGCGGGAAAATTCGTGCAAGTAACACATCCAATGGATTGTTGATAACGATTTTATTTCCGCGTATTTCCTAAAGTGCATTAGCCTTAATATGGATAGCGGCTATTGCCGGGATGGCCGCAAAATCAGTGAACGGGGCAAATCCATTCCTGCCGTTTATCAACTCGGTGGTTGTTCCTACCGTGTCCATACCGGGGTCTGTTCATGCCTTTGCCGAAAACCAACCAGCCACCCATGGTTGAAGCGATATGTTCCCTACTCATATATTGTGGTGGTTTACCTATCTCAAGTGATAGTGATTTAATCATTTATCGGCCGATAAATTACAACTCAACTGCCAAATCCCAACAAGGATTGGTAGGTAACTAAAATGCGCGCTTTTAAAGGCCTTCCAATGGCAGTTATGCGATTGGAGGGCCTTTTATGCGCAAAAGAGCTATCTATCGGCTGATGGAGGGGCCGTCACTTTACCGTGACGGCTGGATGTAACAAAAGTTTTCATCTTACATAATTTCAAAAAATTAAAGAATTTTATGGGTGCCAAGTGCGCCCATTTTTTATTCGACACCTTTCGCTTGTTTTCATTTAAAGGTGTTTTTTTGTGCTCTTTTTTGACTTCTTTTTCGCTGGACAAGCTTCGATGCCACTTCGGGCCAATTTGGCCCGAAGTCCAACCTCGATGCCGCTCTCCACCGCCTCCATTTCGATTCGCCATGCCTAAAAAATCGAAATGGAGGAACGCCAAATGGCAAAGATCAATCTGCGGGATCATTACCCGTTTTATAATGCTGACCTTTTTATTGATATACCCGATGAAGTGGCGGCTACCTTAGTGGAAGCCGAACGACTGGAACGAAACTATATCCGCCGCATGTTCTGGAACAATGCACAGTATTCACTTGATGCGGATGATGGTATTGAACATGACGCTCTTTTTGCTTCCCTCTCCCCGTGCGAGGTTTATGAGCGAAAGATGACGGCGCAGGAACTCCATGCCGCCCTTGACGCGCTTCCCAACAAACAGGGCCGGAGGGTTTACGCCCATTACATACTTGGCATGAGTAAAACCGAAATTGCCCGTGCCGAGGGTGTTAGTGAAAAGAATGTGCGTCAATCCATAAACCGCGCGCTTCACAGCATGGAAATATTTTTGAAAAATCGTTTGTGATCCGGGTCGATTTTGCCTCAAAAATCTCATGGCTATTGAGAGGGGATTTTACTTCGGGCCACGGTGGCCCGAAGTCGGGGCTTCTCCCGTGCTGTTTGAAAACTCAATAAAAAGATACCCAGATACAAAGGGTGAATGTGCCAAGTGACAGGCCCGCCATGACCTCCATTGTCAGAGAACGGAGAGAGCGATAAGGCCCATGCCGCAGGCGGGCCGAGGCTGGTCCCGCCGGATTAAGCACACAAGCCCGGATACTTGCGTTCAGTCACAGTCCGAGCGTTGAAGCGGCCAACAGGCCGTGAGCCGTCGCAGGCAATGAGGACGCCTCGCCATCAGAATGGGGAGAGGTGAAATTCCTATGGGGTGGGCAAGCCGCCCCCCATCCGGGCTATCTGTTTGCAGTATAACTTAGGAGGCTGCGCCGGGCATTACTGTCTTACGACAGGCCGACGCTCCCCGACGCAGCGCTCCGCCTATTTTACAATAGGAGAATCGAAATGGAAAAAGACACGATTTTAGATATGATGCTGACTGAACGGTGGAGCAACAATGCTTGCCGTGGTTATGCTGTTATATGGGCTATGGAAAACTGTGGATTCAAGCCCGATGCTATTCAGCGTGTGGTTTCCGAACTTCATTATGTTTTCGATATGAAGTCTATTGAGGAAGCCGACGAGCATTACCAAAACAGTCCTTATTGACTTCGGGCCAAGTTGACCCGAAGTGTGAGGCAAGACGAAAGGCCAGCATTTGTGATTTACAAAGTGCTGGCCTTTCGTGTTTCCCCACAGGACAAGCGGGAAACCAAACATATATATTATGGTTTTGTAAAGGAGGCGCGGAATAATGTTGAAGCCAGAACAGATCAACATAATGCAAAGCGTGGATATTGCCACCGTAGATAAAGCGCAGTTAGCAGATGTTAGCGGCATAACATTTGACAATAGCCTGTCAAAAGGAGAACGCGCCGCTCGGATTTTAGAGCAGGTGAAAAATCCTTATTGCTTCCGTCTTGGGGATACGGCGGTAAAAATTGAGTTTTCAGATGACGGGCCACCCCTGCAAGATGTGATTGCTAATTTTCTGATACGGCAAAAGGGCGGTCTGTAATAGGCCGCTTTTACTTCGGACCAACATGACCCGAAGTAAGCCAAAATCCCTTTATTTAAGCGGACTTTCGGAATCGACAACATTGTTCGCATTACCCCAAAATGGTATAATATAGGTGTAATGTGATAGGAAGGAGGATACATGGCACGTACAAAAAACAGGGGAACAAATATCGCAGTCTCCCTATCTTCAAAACAAGCTCCCAAATGGCGCTTAGGGAAATATCTAAGGCTTTCCAAAGACGATTTTAAGCGCGGCAATACTAAGGACAAAGATAAGGAAGTTAGCGACAGTATAGAAAATCAGCGGAAAATACTCAACGAGTTTGAGCAGATGAACGCGGACGAATTTGAATGGTCGGAAGAATACAAAGACGATGGCTTTACCGGAACAGACGCCGACCGCGATGATTTTCAAAGGTTATTGTCCGACATTCGCACCGGGAAAATCAACTGTGTGATTATCAAAGACCTTTCGCGCCTTTCCCGCGACTATGTAGAAGCGGGCATCCTGATTGACAGGTTGTTTGTTCAGATGAATGTAAGGTTTATCAGCTTGCATGAACGGATAGACAGCTACAATGACCCGGAGAGCGTTTCCAGTATGGTTGTGCCGATAACAAACGTAATGAACGACCAATACTGCTATCAGACCTCAAAGAAAATCCGGCAGGTGTTTGATTACAAAAAGCGCAACGGTCAGTTTATCGGCTCCTACGCTCCCTACGGTTACATCAAAGACCCCAACGATAAACATGCCTTGCTTGTAGACTGCGAAGCCGCTGAAGTGGTAAAACAAATTTTTGCCATGCTTCTAAACGGCATGGCGGTTAGAGCAATCGTAAACCATCTGAACGACCACGGCGTTATGTGTCCGTCCCTCTACAAGCAGAGCCAGGGGTTAAAGTACAGTTGCCCCAATGGACAGGCAAAGCCGATGTGGAGTACCATCACAGTCACCAACATGCTAAAAAATCCTGTTTATGTCGGGGATATGGCGCAAGGCCGAAACCGTGTCAAGAGCTACAAGATACACAAAATCGAGGCTGTACCCGAAGAAGATTGGATTGTTGTTCAGAATACCCATGAACCGCTTGTTGACCGGGAAACCTTTGAAAAGGTTAAACAACTGTTAAAGCGCGATACCCGTACCGCGCCAAAACAAAAACAACTTTATCTGTTCAGCGGCTTTCTCCGCTGCGCGGATTGTGGCAGGGCAATGTCACGGATAGCAAGCAAGGAATTGTATGTTTACTACCAATGCGGCACATACAAAAGCCTTTCAAAAAAAGCCTGTACCATGCACTCGATTAAAAGTACAAGGCTTGAAGCGGCTACATTGTACGCAATTCGGCAACAGGTACACCTTGCGGTTAGCTATTCCGCTATCGTTTCACAAATTAATCTGGCCCCGCTTAAAAAGAGCCAGTCTGTACGGCTGAATGAATTGATTGCCGCAAAAGAAAAAGAGCTTGCTAAAATCATGCGATATAAGCAATCTCTCTATCAGGACTGGAAAGATGGCAGCATTACGCACAACGATTACCGCCACATGAGCGAAGATTATGAGCAGCAAAATGAAGCTATCAGCGCAGTTGTTGGCAATCTGAAAAAAGAGCGGGACGAACTGGAAAACGGCATAGACATTGAAAATCCTTTCTTGGCTACTTTCCGAAAATATGAGAACATCGACAAGCTGACAAGGGAAATACTGATTGAACTGGTTGACCATATCAAGGTATACGAGGGCGGCGACATCAGCATACGGTTTAAATTTGCTGACGAGCTTCGCCGCATTACCGAGTACATCGAAGTCAACTCGCATCTACAGGTGGGATAAGCTCACCGCTTGAACGGTATGTTGGTTTTCCTAATATATAACGCTCATATGCCAATAGAGCGAAAACTTTCCTTCATAATACAACATATACATATCATCAAAATAACCACTCAAAATTTCTTTATGACTATATTCCGGATATTTATCATCATTCACTATAACTGTGCGGATACCACATCTTCAATATGCTGTGTGAGGTCTCTGTCTTTACTCCTTTTAACTTATTCTTACTGCTATATACACTCCATCCCGGCTTATAAACTTACGGATAATTGCTGTATGGCATTTTGTGAAACCATAAAATTTCTCTGTTCGAGAGATTTTATGAGACAGCTTAGTTTATCACAAAAATAAATTTTTAGAGTAAAAAGGAGTAAAAAGAAATGAGTGAAAAAAAATATGGTCTGACCGTTAAAGTCGCAGTATTGTCAATTGGGGTGCTGCTTTATTTAGGTAACATTATGGGGCCCATTCTCGGCCTCATAGTAAAGGAATTCCCTGACGTTAACCCTGATTTGGTCAAGCTGATTCAAACAATGCCCTCGCTTTCTACAATGGTAGTTTCCCTTATTGTAGGAGCCATAGGCAATAAAGTTAAAAAAAGGACTCTTGTATTTATCGCCTGTTTTTGTATCTTTTTCGGAGGTATAGCGCCGGTTTTTTTATACGATTTTAATTTACTGTTAATTTCAAGAGCATTTTTCGGAATTGGTCCTGGTATTGCCTTCCCATTAGCCTCCGGTATGATTGGACAATTGTTTGAGGGAGCCGAGAGACAAAAGATGATGGGTCTAAGAGGGTCTGTAGGAACTGCAACAGGATTTATATTATCGCTGTTATCCGGACAAATTGCCAAGGTTAACTGGAGATATTCTTTTTTTCTTATGTCCATTGCTTTACTTTGTTTCATAGTCCAGCTTATCTGGCTGCCGGAACCTGAAGTGAAACAGCCGGCTGTATCTGGAACGAAAGAAAAGATAGTATTAACAAAATGGTTATGGCTTATTGCACTGATGAATATAGGCTACAATATAATGCTTGTATCCTACTCCACAAATATGTCTATTGTAGTTATTCAAGGCAATATCGGTGATGTCGGTCAGGCGGGAATCGTGTCTGCATGCTATACTATAGGAGCTTTCCTGGCAGGTATGTCATTTGCAAAAATTGAGCAGGCCATTAAGAGATATACCGTAGCCCTTGCAGTAGGACTTTTAGGATCCGGATTGCTTATACTTCTTCTTTCAACTAACATATTCATGTTCTTTGTCGGAGCCTTTGTAAGCGGCACAGGCTTTGGTCTGTATAATCCATGCGTTACTCTTAAAGTAATAGGAAGCGTAGCCAGAAACGCAACAACACGTGCAATGAGCATATATATAGTTTCTCAATCGGGTGCGGCATTCTTATCGCCGATTATATTCATGTTCCTTAAAAGCGCATTAGGCCTGACAGGCCTAAAAGCTTCCTGGATGATATCATCTCCTGCTCTTTTGACTGCCGCTCTGGCAATTGTAGTATTTGTTACTTTTACCGGCAAGCCTAAAGATGCACAAATTTCTGCAGCACAGTAAAAACTAAAATATTAAATTTTGTTAAATTTAATGAGAGGTGAATTTAAATGAAGACTCCACAGGAAATGTATGACGAACATTATGCCAGGCTGACCAGAGCTTTTACCTGGGAAGATCAGGACAGGCCGCCTATTACTTATAACTGTGATTTGTTTGCAACAAGATATATGGGTTTAAAGCTATCCGAACTGATTACCGATACCGAGAGGGCAAACACCCTGACTCTCATGGGTACACTTTTAATGGGCGGGGGAGAAATTGACAGCGCTAGTCCCGGTATGTACCCGCCGGCCAGTGAGATACAAAAAAATATGAAATTTCCCGGCCGTGATTTACCTGATGATGAGCTCTGGCAGGTAAATGAAAAAGAAGTCATGACGGCAGAAGATTATGACACAATTATAAATAAAGGATATGGCTACTTTAAACAAGAATTTGCTAAAAGAATCGGTGACGGCACTGCGACGGAAAAAATAAAAGCAATGGCGCCGGTAATGGGCAGGCTCGCCAGGAATCTCAGATCCGTGGGAATTGTCCAGCTTAGCACGGCTATGTCGGATGCATTTGTCGAATCATTCTGTGCTATGAGATCCATGCCGCAGTTCTTCAGGGATTTGCATAAGATTCCCGATAAGGTACAGGCAGCAATGGATGTTGCTATAGAAGAACATATCGGAGAACTCAGAAAAGTAATCCGTGCCAATAAACCGCTGTCGGTGTTTGTTGGCGGTTCCCGTTCAACATTTCTTTCTAAAAAATTGTTTGAACGCTTTGATTTGCCATATAGGACAAGGATAGTAAATGCAGCAGTTGAAGAAGGTGCATTTGTGCACTTCCATCTTGATGCTGACTGGGGGCCAAAACTTAATTATTTCCTTGATTTCCCCAAAAAGAAATGTATTTTGGCACTGGATGGTATGACAGATATGTTTAATGCAAAAAAAGTTCTGGACGGCCATATGGCATTAATGGGTGATGTGCCGGCTTCACTATTTAGTTTAGGTACACCTGATGAAGTTTATAATTATTGTACAAGGCTGGTCAATGAAATAGGACCAGAGGGTTATATAATGTCAGCAGGCTGTGCTGCCCCGCCCAATGCTAAAGCTGATAACATTAAGGCTATGGTCTGTGCGGTTACAGGAAAATAAATAACTTTTTTAAAAGCAGGCAGTTTATGTTTTTAATCTGTAAGCCGGTCAACACAATTTATGGAGGGGCAAAAATTATGGAAAATCATTTTAAAAACATTTTAACCCGCAATAAGAAAAAGAATGGCTTTACACTTTTTCTCATTACAATCCTGCTAACTTTGTTACCGGGTACATTGATAGCCTGTTCTTCGAATACCAATGAGAAAGGCAAAACAGAACCTAATAGCAGCATTTTGCCTGCACAGGCAGATAACCAAGGCGGTACTCAAACTACCGATGTCAATAAACCGGATGAGGCGCTGTCTGCCGATGCCCAAGAAATTAAAAGCATTGCAGAAAAATTTTCTTTCGCCTTTTTTAACGGAGATACCGATTTGATGAAAAGCTACTTAACAAAACCTTTTGAATGGGATATCGAAGTTTTTGACGGCAGCGCAAAAGAGGTTACCGGCATTACGATAAAGGGGCTGGCAGATATTCAAGAAAAAAATATTGGAGATACCAGTGTTGTCTCGGTCGAATACAGAGGGGCTCCCCAGGATGACTCATTCCAGTATTTAACCATTGAATTAATAAAACAACCTGATGGATGGAAAATCCGGTTTTATGGCGTAGAAAGGTAATAATTGATAAAAATATAGGTTACGCTGTAGTTGAAACATGGGCTGTTGCGTTTTTAAACAACGTAATGAGCATTATGAGAGTTCTGAACAAGTTCTTGGTGACGCTGCCGCAGAAAATACTTAGAATTTTAGATTGTTTGAGCGACAGCGAGTTATCAAAATTCTTGTATTTTCAAGGCAGAGAGCCTTAGAACTTGCAGAACTCGAATATAGCGAATGCAGTGTTTAAAACGCAACAGCCCCATGCATTTATTGAAGTAAATATTAATAGTTTACCTACACCGATAGCTCCATTATTTTATAGGTTAAGAATAGTTTAAAGCGATTGCTGCCATTGCTCAGATCCATGCCGGTTATACTTTTTTATATCCATTATATTATTGAATATGAGACTTAAACCTGCGGTCAGGTTATTTTCCTTTAAAAAATTTATAAGCTTCCCCTTCATATTTTCAACTTCCGCATTGTTTCTGGAATTTAATATGATGACTATGCGTTCATTGTAATAAACAGATTTGCAGGGGGGAAGAAGCTTCTCAAAGGACCATCTTAAGTATTCAACCTGATGGGAGCCTGCATGTTCTGGGGTATATTTACTGCAGCTACCAAAAAATTCTTATATGGTTCGCTGAACAGGGACTTTGCTCTCTCTTCTGCTATCTTAAAATTTCCAATTCTATCATTCAGCAGATCTGTTATTAAGAATTCATGCATTACTCCTGAAAGATTCTCATATAATTTGTTCTTTTGCATTTCTGAGGATATGACATCGCAAAGAAGCCCTGTAAGGTAAACATCCTCATCCTTAAATTTTTGATTATTTTCCAAAACGCCGATATACGCGATAGTTTTATCGTTGATGACTATTTTGCCCACTATCCTTCTCAAGTTATTGACCAAACCTGAGTCTATAATGACAGGCAGCTGATTTTCAGTAATCTCTTTTACGAACCCTTTGTTAACATAGGATGCAAAATATTTATCCAAACCGTATCCAAGGGTGGTTAATACATCCCAGATAGTATCATCTACGTTGGTATTTGTTGAAGAAGCAAGAAGTTTAGCAGAAGCATCTACCACAAATACCGGGTTGCCCAGTATTTCCGAACCCACCTGTACTATATACTCCGAAAGGCCATGATTATTTTGTAGAGCGTGCAAAAGGCGGTGCCGGACTGATAATAATACCTGTTTTTGCTACAGAGGCGGTGGAACTGAGCGGTGTATCGGCTGTTCTTGATGAGAATACCTTTGACCAATTCCTGAAGATTGCAGACGATATTCATGCTAATGGAGGAAAGGTATGTACACAGATTGTACCTGGATATGGCGCAATTTCTACAGATTCAAAAAGATATGATGTACCGGTATCTGCTTCAGCCATACCCTCTATTTATCTTCCGAGTATCATATGTCATGAAATTACAATAGATGAAATACGGGAAATTCAGGATGGTTTTCGTAAAACAGTAAAGCTTGTAAAAAAGGCCGGCGTTGATGCCATTCAAATACACGCCTACGGCGGATATTGCCGTAAACCCAGAAAAATAGCCGATGCTGTACTGGAAGGCCGCAAGGCTGTCCTCGCACTTTGATATAAAAATAATTGAGACAGGTTAAAATCAAGCATTCAAGCGATTTATTTTTAATATAATTACCGGCTTTAAATTAATATAACGAAAAGGAGGAAAATAAATGAAATATCCAAACTTATTTAAGCCTATCAAAATCAGAGGAATGGAATTAAAAAACAGGGTGATTTTTCCTGCTATGGGCACCGGATTTCTAAAAAATGGCTATGTTACCGACAGATTAATCGATTATCATGTTACAAGAGCTATAGGGGGTACTGCATTGATTGGATATGCATTGAAAGCAAGAAAAGCGATAAACGCCATTGAAGAAGCAGCAGAAGTAGCCAGAGAAATTTAATTAATTCAAAACAAAGTAAAGTAAAGTTTACAAAGGGCTAGACAGGGTAACGGTCTGACGGGTAGCGTTGCGCCCGTCAGATTTTCCATGTAATGAAAAAGAAGATTACATTTGCTGCGCTTGCTATTGCCGTAATTGGCATTATATGTTATATAATTTTTGGTGGATATGCTTCAAAGCTATTTGTTGATTTGGAAACGAAAGATATAAAAGAAATTACAGTCTACCTAGGTCTGGCGGCTTATTTTTAGTATTGATTTTTTTATAAAAATAGCATATACTATTGGTGGGAAAGTAAGAAATTCGCACTACAGATTGGAGATGATAATTATGCTGGCTGAATTTCGCGCTAAATCACAGGTTACTATACCGAAAGAACTAGTTGATAAATTAGGACTTTCCGAAGGTGACAAGCTGGAAATTTACGAAAAGGACGGCGTGATTTGCATTATGCCGGTAGTCGTATATCCAAAAAAATATATTGACGAGCTTAGAGAAGAAATTGCGGAAACCAAAACAAAAATAGCTTCCGGTGAGCAACCCATTTTTGATAATGTAGACGCTTTGTTCGCAAAGCTGGAAGAAAACTAATGGCCTATAAATTCACTTTTACGCGCCGCTTTCAAAAGCATTTCAAGACATTAACCGCGCATGAAAAAAATCAGCTTATGAAAAAGCTGGAACTGCTGTCCCAAAATCCAACGCATCCGTCCTTACGCACAAAGCATATACAAGGAACGGATAGACTGTACGAGTGTAGCGTCAACATGGACATCCGTATTATTTGGTACTACGAGGGTAATACGATGATTATCCTTGTGGACGTAGGACACCACGATATTTTGAAGCAGTTTTAGCAGAATGTATATACACAGCGCAGGGCCGGTCATATACTTACGTGAAGTATATGACCCACTCTGACACTAAAGAAATCCAGCCTTTTTCCTGTAATACACTTAATGCTCCATAGGGTGGCTCTAAGTCAAAGAATTATTATGAAATAAAGTAATATATTGAAGGAAAGTGGTATTCCCTACCATGTGATTGGAGATGCATTGAAAGCAAGAAAAGCGATAAACGCCATTGAAGAAGCAGCAGAAGTAGCCAGAGAAATTTAAATTAGTTTCAAACAATTAATTAAATTGATTATAAAACAATAATTAGACATATTTTATGAAACTATAACGGCTCACCCCTGATGTATTTTTGACAAAAATAAGTTGGAATAACCATTTGTTGTTATCCCAACATTAGTTTTATGAACATGAAAAAGTCCTGTATTTATTTCATAGATGCAGGACTTTTTTATTGACGCTATTCATATCTATGGTGAGTCATGGTTTTCAAACGGTTAATTCTGTGTCAGAATGTTCAAATCCCATAGAATTGATACACATTAAAGTGTTATGCTCGTTGTTTTTTACATTAAAAGATCTGGCTATCTTCTATTTATCTACTTGACATTAAATATAGATTAAGTATAATTTAATTGTACTCAACTTAAATCATTAAGGAGAATAAAAATGGAATTTTATGATTTAACAGTAAAAGACTCGAAGGGCAATTACGTAAGCATGTCCGATTACAAGGGGAAAGTGTTATTGATCGTTAACACAGCAACAGGCTGTGGACTGACACCGCAGTATAGCGGATTGCAGGATTTATATGATAAATACAAAGAAAAAGGGTTTGAGATCCTTGATTTCCCCTGTAATCAATTTGCCAATCAAGCTCCCGGAAGCAATGAAGAAATTGGCAGCTTCTGTACAGGCCGTTATGGAATCACCTTCCGGCAGTTCGATAAAATTGATGTAAACGGTGAGAATCAAAGCCCGCTTTACTCCTGGCTCAAATCTCAAAAGAGCGGTCTTGCCGGCTCTAATATCAAATGGAATTTTACGAAATTTCTCGTAAATAAAAAAGGGGAGGTAATATCCCGCTATGCGCCTACCAAAACTCCCGGAGCCATTGAAAAGGACATTGCCAAGCTTTTGGGGGAATAAAGAATGGCATACCAAAATCTTATTCAAAATTACAAATATTGAGAGGGGAAGCTCATGAATTACGATGTGCTCAAGCTTGAAAACCAGCTTTGTTTTCCAATATATGCCTGTTCCAGGGAGGTTGTAAAAAAATATAAGCCATTTTTGGATGAGATTGGCCTGACTTATACGCAGTATATCGTAATGATGGTATTGTGGGAAAAGAAAAGTATTAATGTTAAAAGCCTAGGAGAATGCCTGTATCTTGATTCAGGTACACTGACTCCGCTCTTAAAAAAGCTTGAATCCAATGGATTTATTTCAAGGATAAGATCGGCGGAGGACGAACGGAACTTGATTGTTACGATTACGGATAAGGGCGAAGGATTGAAGGTTAAGGCAGTTGAAATCCCCTTCAAACTTGCATCCTGCTTAAATCTTTCTCCCGAAGAGGCAAAGCTGCTATATAGTTTGCTCTACAAAATATTGGGTAACTCTAAGGAGGTATAATGATGAATATAGCAATCCGATATTACAGCAAGACTGGAAATACCAAAAAACTCGCCGATGCGATTAGTGAGGTTACTGATATTACAGCACAAACAATAGACGTACCACTTGACGGCGATGTTGATATTTTATTTTTGGGCAGTTCGGTATATGCCGCTGGTGTGGATGAACGAGTGAAAACGTTTATCCAGTCAATTGACAGCAGCAAGGTGAAAAATGTAGTAAACTTCAGCACCGCAGCCCTTCTGCCTTCCACATATTCTCAAGTATCAAAGCTGCTCGCCGAAAAAAATATCCCGATTGACAGCCGGGAGTTTCATTGCCGCGGCCGTTTTAAATTCATGCACAGAGACAGGCCAAATAGCTCTGATGTAAGTGAATTGAAGCGCTTTGTCGAAAAAATATTAAAATAATGGTTAAATATGATTGCACTCTAAACGGGTATCAATTTATAAATATTGCTTTTTTGGATATCCTGGCGGATGTTTACCTGATGAGGCACATGATGCTTTTGATGGTTTAGTTTTGACTTTTCAGGAGCCGTTCCAAAACAAAGGTAATAAGAAGAAAATTAAAAACAGCATAATTTAATAATAATATCCGGTTTTATGGCACAGAAAGGGAATAATGGCCGCTTTAACAAGCGGTCATTATTTATGTATAGTCTATTCAGATTTGAGTATTCCGTTAAGGAATATGTCTTTATAATACTTGCGTTTTAATTCCAGCTTTTCGTTTTCATCGGTTATATTGTGTTCCCGGAAATAGGTTAATATATTAAACATTGAAGTTGCATAAAAATGAAAAATAAACTCTATATCAACAGAGTCCTTCAGTTTGCCGGCTTTTTTAAACTCTATAAGCTCATCCATTAAAGACGCATTCAGCTCTTTGCTGTATTCTCCAAAGTAAAATTTCTGCATTACCTCCATAGGCACCTTATACCATGTGCGGTTAAAAGCAATTTCCTTTTCCGTGCATACTTCCTCAATGGGGACCGTTTCCATCCCCAGCAATATGCTGTCCATAATTTCCTTTTGCCTGGCTCTGTATTTTTTTTCTATGTCATTAAAGAAATATAAATATAAATCATCCTTATCATTAAAGTACTGATAAAAACTTCCTATTGAGATACCGGACCGGCTTGCGATTTCTCTGATATTCACATTTTCATATTTCTCATCGATAAACATATCATACGTGGCCTCAATTATCCTCTGCTTTTTTTCAGGCGGCAAATTAAAAAAAGTCTTTTTAGGCATGACTTCCTCCTTGTGAATAACCCTTTTTTGACATTGAAATTATACCAAATTATCAAATTATTTTAAATAGATAAATTTTTTAAAGGGACTTCCTGTTTTGTTGACATCAAAGAATAATGTTGTTATTATTTTAATAATCAACATATGAACATGTTCATATTTGGGAAAAGGTAGAAGTGCATAGGAGGAGTTGAAGTGAAAAAGTATGTCGCCAGAAGGCTTTTAATGGGCCTGTTAACAGTCATAGCAGCTTTTACGATTAATTTTATTATTATCAGACTAGCGCCGGGAGATCCTATTTCAACCCTCATGGGAAAAGAAACCAACGACCCTGCTTTAAGGGCGGCATTAGAAGAAAAATACGGATTCGATAAGCCATTGACTGCTCAATATGCAATATATCTTAAAAGTGCAGTTGCCGGTGACCTGGGAACATCAATTATTTACAATAAACCGGTTGCTAAAATGATTTCCGAGAGAATTATCCCCACTCTTCTGCTGGTACTGACTGCGGCGGTACTGGCCCTCATCTTTGGAACACTCATGGGTATTCAGGCCGCCAGGCATGAAGGAACAGCCATTGATGCCATTTTTTCAGGGTTTTCCTATATTTCTAATTCCATGCCGTCATTCTGGCTGGGGCTGATGCTTATTATTATATTTGCGTCCAAGCTCGGCATTCTCCCGTCATATGGGATGGTGAATGCAAGAGCCGCATATACCGGCATGGATTATGTATTCGACGTGCTCCTGCATATGATTTTGCCGGTGGGAACCCTGCTGCTGGTCCAGATGCCCCTCTATTTCAGAATTGCCAAATCCTCCATATTACAGGTGACCAACGAAGATTTTATAGTTACCTTAAGAGCTACGGGTATGGGTGAGAAAAAAATATTCAATAAATATATTTTAAGAAACGCCATACTTCCTACAATCACAATCTTCGGCATATCAATGGCATATTTAATCACAGGCGTCATCCTTATAGAAACCGTATTTGCCTGGCCGGGAACCGGAAGCTTAATGCTTACGGCAATCAACCAGCGGGATTATCCCACCCTCATGGGGATATATCTTATAATGTCCATTTCGATATCGGTGGTTATGGTGCTGGTGGATATTGTATATGCCCTGTTCGACCCGAGAATACGCTATTAAAGGGGGTGCTTGTGATGATGGATATTAAGAAGTATGCCAAAGATACCATAAAAGCAATAAGGAGCGACAGGCAGCTTGGATTTGGATTTTTCAGCATTATAATTCTTTTGCTTATTGTAGTGTTTGCCCCTGTAATTGCTCCCTTTGACCCATATTCCTTCGGTCCGGATATTTTGAGCGGATTGGGGGAAAAGGGCCATCTTCTGGGGACCAACCATTTGGGACAGGATATATACAGCATGATAATTTACGGAACCCGGACTTCCCTTATGATAGCGGTTATTTCAGCGTTGATTTCGGGAGTTTTGGGAGTTTTAATCGGAGGAATAGCAGGTTATTTCGGGGGAAAGCCAGACCTTATGGTTTCGGAGCTCATCAACATGTTTATGATGCTGCCTACCTTTTTCCTTATTTTATTGGTTGTGGCACTGTTCGGCAACAGTATTGCCAACGTTATGATCGTCATCGGCATAACGACCTGGCCAAGCAATGCAAAGTTAATGAGGGCCCAGGCCCTTTCCTTAAAAGAAAGAACCTTTGTAAAAAGCGCAGTTGCAATGGGGGAGGGCAAATTTCAGGTACTGTTTAAATATATAATTCCCAACGGCATATTTCCCGTGGTGGCAAATACCACAATAGGCATGTCAAACGCCATATTGACGGAAGCCGGCCTTAGCTTTTTAGGGCTGGGCGATCCAAATGCCATAAGCTGGGGGCAGATGATATATGTAGGCAAGCAGTACATCACCAGCGCCTGGTGGATAGCAACTTTTGCCGGCCTTGCAATTGTTGCTACGGTAACGGTATTTTATTTGCTTGGAGACGGTATAAACCACGTGCTTGACCCCAAGCATATCAACAGGAAGGGGGCGGAATAGTGGAGCAGATTTTGGAATTGAGAGATTTTTGCGTGACTTATATCAACAAGGATAAAAGGATATATGCTGTTAAAAATGCCGGCTTAAAAATTAATAAAGGGGATTCGCTGGGTATTGTGGGGGAATCCGGTTCAGGCAAATCTACACTGGCAATGGCGCTGTTGAGATTGTTACCCGAAAAAAACACGGAGATAACAGGCAGTGCCAATTTTATAGGCAAGGAATTGACCAAACTGAAGGAAAGCGACTTAAAGGATATAAGGTGGAAGGAACTGGCGGTGGTATTTCAAAAGTCCATGAATTCGCTGAGTCCGGTACACAGGATAGGGACACAAATTGAAGACATATATAAAGTACATAATCCCGATGCAGCCAAGGGGGAGATATTTGACAGGATTACTTACCTGCTCAAGCTGGTGAACCTTTCGGAAAGAGTATACACCATGTATCCCCACGAGCTGTCGGGGGGTATGCTGCAAAGAGTGTCCATTGCCCTAAGCCTTATACATAACCCTAAATTGCTGATACTTGACGAGGCTACCACTGCCCTTGATGTTGTAACCCAAGGACAGATACTCGATGAAATAGTGAAAATGGAAAAAAATATGGATGTAACCAGAATTATGATCACCCATGACATTTCGGTTGTATCGGCTTCCTGCAATAAAATTGCCGTAATGTATGCAGGAGAGTTCATGGAATTGGGATATGCCAAGGATGTTTTAAAATGTCCGAAGCATCCGTATACGGAAGGGCTTTTAAAATCCTTTCCTTCCCTTAAGGGAGACAAGTCCAAGCTTGCCGGTATAGGCGGCTACCTGCCGGATTTATCAAAGGAAGCAACAGGATGCATTTTTGAACCGAGATGCCGGCAGGCAAAGGATAAATGCAAGCAGGAAAGGCCGGAATTCCGGGAGACGGAAAAGGGCAGGATAGTACGGTGTCATCTGTACGGAGGTGAGATGTGAAGTGGAGAAAAGTAAACCATATATAAAGATCGACGGGATTTCCATGTGGTATCCCCATAAAAATAAAAGCCTTATAAAAATGCTGCAAAAGGAAAAACAGTGGATAAAGGCAGTAGACCAGGTTTCTTTAGAGCTGGAAAGAGGACAAGTACTGGGGGTCATAGGTGAAAGCGGCTGCGGAAAATCCACTTTGGGGAGGGTACTTGCCAGGCTTGAAAATCCCACAACAGGCGATGTATATATAGACGATATATCCGCCGGGGAAATTATCAGGAAAAACGCCAGGGAATTCAGGCGGATGGTGCAAATCGTCTTTCAAAACCCCTTTGATACCTTTACGCCCAGGGATACCATAGAAAAAATCATGGTCAGGCCCTTAAAAATCCATGGCATCGGACAAACAAACGAGGAAAGAAGGGAAATTTGCTTAAAGGCACTGGAATCAGGGGGGCTTCGCCCGGCAGAGGACATAATGAAAAGATACCCTCACGAGTTATCGGGAGGCCAGCTCCAAAGGATATCAATTTTGCGTTCCATGCTGTTTGAACCTAAGTTTATTATCGCCGACGAGCCGGTTTCCATGCTGGATGTGTCGGTTCGGGCGGATATTGTCAACATGCTGCTGGCATTAAGCAAAGAGAAGAATGCGGCTGTGATTTTTATAAGCCATGACATAGCACTGACCAGGTATGTATCGGACAAAATAGCCGTTATGTATTTAGGAAGGGTGGTTGAGTACGGCGACAGCGATACAGTTATAAACCATCCGCTGCACCCCTATACACAGGCCCTTATATCCAATTGTTCGTCCATAGACCCGGAAGAGGTTACGGAAATTATTAAAATCCAGGGGGAACCGCCTACGCCGGTTAACCCCGGTCCGGGCTGCTATTTTGCCCCAAGGTGCTTTAATGCCCATAAAGAGTGTTTTATAAAATATCCTGCCACTGTAGATATAGGAGGCGGACATACAGTGGCATGCGATAGATAAATTGGAGACATGCCTTCGGCTGCCCCGGATTTATACTTAAAAAGAGAAGGTGTGCCCCCTAACATTGATAGGAGGGATAAATAATGAAAAGAAAAATTTTATTGACAACAGTAATCCTGGCTTTAATTTCAACTGCAATAGCCGGGTGCTCAGGCACTAAGACTGAAGGAGGAAACAATACCCAAAAGGAAAAAATACTGATCGTAAGAGCCAATGGAGATCCAATGTCATTTAATCCGGATACATTGGCAGATGACTATGCTTATGCGGCCAACCAGAACATCTATAACCGCCTTGTAAAATTAGATGCGTCAAAGCAAATTATACCGGATCTGGCTAAAGACTGGAAGGTAAGCGATGACGGCTTAACTATTACCTTTAACCTGAAGGAAAACGCCAAATGGCATGACGGGAAACCTGTAACAAGCAAGGACGTCAAATACACCTTTGACACCATTAAAGCAAACAGCACATATTATTTCAGCTCCAGGCTGGGAATAGTCGATTCCATTGAAGCGCCGGATGACAATACGGTTGTATTTAAAATGAACAACCCCGATGTTTCCTTTGTTGCCGATTTGGGATGGTATGCCTGTTTCATACTGCCCGAACACATATACAATAACGGACAGAAATGGGAGGACAACCCGGCCTCAAAGAACCCCATCGGCTCAGGCCCCTTCAAATTCTCCGAATTTAAGCAGGGCGTGAGCGTTACCCTGGTTCCTAATGCGGATTATCACGAAGGGGCGCCAAAGCTTGACAAGCTTATTTTTTCAATTATCCCTGATGAGCAAACTGCCGTACAGGCATTAATCAACGGGGAGGTCGACGTATTTGAAAACGTGCCTTCCGCCAGCGTAGACCAGCTCAAATCAAACGATAAAATCAGACTGGCCTTGAATGAATACCCTTCGCCTGTAAGGCTGATATTCAATTTAAAAAATGAAGTATTGCAGGACGTTAATTTAAGGCGGGCCATCGCAGCTGCCATCAACAAAGAAGAAATTTCCCAGAAGGTTTTTAACGGAGTGCAGAAGCCGGAGTACAGTATGTATCCCTCTCTTATAGAATGGGCGGCAAATACCGAGGATACATCTCCCGGATTCAATATCGAAGAGGCTAAAAAAATACTGGAGGATGCCGGCTATAAGAAAAATGCAGAAGGCTTCTATGTAACGGGTATCACCTTAGACGTATTCCAGGGAAGCGGAAACCCTGATGTTGCAAAGCTTTTAGAAGCCACTTTAGCGCAGGCAGGCATAGGCTTAGATGTTGCTGTCCACGAATACAATGCATGGAGCCAGAAAGTCGGCATCAACAGAGATTTCATGATTGAAATGCAAGGCGGTTTTATGGGACCGGATCCTGCTGCCCTGGGTAAACGTTATGGGACAGGCTCAGGAAACAATTACGGAGAGTACAGCAATCCCCAATTTGACGATTTAATGCTTCAAGGGGCGGCAACGGGAGACCAGGAAAAGAGGGCGGAGATTTACAAAGAAGCCCAGACGCTGCTGGCCAAAGATCTTCCCTACATTCCAATCGTTTCTTATGCAGTCTACGATGCAAATAATTCTGCCTATGTAAATCTTCCCATAGACGGTGCAGGAAAATGGGGTTGGGCAGAATATACCTTTACGGATTTAAAATAATTCTAATGTCCGGTTGGTGCGGTTGCGTTTTGAACACGGCCTTCGCTGCGTTCGAGTTCTGCAAGTTCTAAGGCTCTCACAATGCTTATTGCGCCGTTCAAAACGCAACGCATATCTCCGGATACCCTTAGCTTAAAATGATGTGCATCATTTAATCATTGGAGGTTATTAATGAAAAAAATATTTGATGACTTAATAAAAAATGTGCCCGATTACAAAGAATTTTTAACGGTGGAAGAAATGGATGCAAGCAGCAAAAAACTGGCCGAGGATTTTCCGGAAGCAGTGGAAATATTTGAAATGGGAAGGACAAGAAGAAATCATCCCATTTACTGCCTGAAGATAGGGAAGGGGTCAAATAATGCGCTTATGTTCGGCTGCCCTCACCCAAACGAACCCATTGGAGCCATGATGCTGGAGTATTTTACCGCGGAGCTTGCGTCCAATAAAGCTTTAAGGGATGAGCTGGATTATACATGGTATATTATTAAAGCCTGGGATGCAGACGGCACAAAGCTTAATGAAAACTGGTTCAAAGGCCCCTATACCCTTTATAACTACGCCCGGAACTTTTTCAGGCCTGCAGGGCACCAGCAGGTAGACTGGACTTATCCAACCGATTACAAGAATTTGCATTTCCATAATACTATAGCTGAAACCAAAGCCATGATGAAGCTTATAGATGAAATAAAGCCAAAATTTATCTACTCCTTGCACAATGCCGGCTTTGGAGGGGTTTACTGGTACATTACAGAAGAGTCCGGGGAAATTTATGACCATATGAGAAATGCCGCAAAAAAACAGGGGATCCCTCTTAATTTAGGGGAGCCGGAAGCGCCTTACTGTGTGGCATACGATACTGCCATATACCAAAGCCTGGGCATCCGCCAAAACTATGACTACCTGGAGGCTTACGGTGTAAAAAATCCTGAAGAAATTATTAAAGTGGGAACCTGCACCGCCGATTATGCCAAGGAAAAATACGGAGCCTTTACGCTTTTAACCGAATTGCCTTATTTTTACGATAAGAGAATAAACGACATGTCTGAATCGGATATGAGTAGGAAGGATGCCGTCCTCCTGAGCCTTAAATTCAGTGAAAAATCAGATACGTTTATCAAAACCACGCTGGAGAATGTTATGCAGTATATCGATAAAAACAATCCTTTCAGGCTGGCGCTGGAGGCCTTTATCAATAACTGGGAATCAAACGAAGCCACCATAAAAATGGTTACGGAAAACCCGGATTTTGCCAGGAAAGCAACAGTGGCCGAGAAGTTTGCCAATTTATTAATCACCAGGTTCTATAAAATGCTGTCTTATGGCCTGCTGGTCAGGGCCAACGAAAGCCAATTAAAAAAGATGGCGGATATAAATGAGGATAACCAACAAAAGAAAGCTGCTCTGGAAGATGCATTTAAGCGCTCCGAAGAAAATTTGAAAAAGCTGAGTATAGAACTGGAGCAGCTTATAGATTATGAAGTGGTTCCTATTAAAAAGCTGGTTGCCATTCAGCTGGAATGCGGGTTATTAATGGCGGAATATCTTCAGCAAAGGTAATATAAGAGGCTGCTCAATTTTGAACACTCCATTGCAGTTCGGGTTCTGCAAGTTCTAAGGCTCACTGCCTTGAAAATAATCGTTCAAAATTAGCAGCCCATTTTTGCAGTAAATATGAACAGGCGTCATTAAGAAAACAAAAATTTATAAATGGTATAATTTTATAATAATATTGACACAATATTTTTTAGTAACTAAAAAATATTGTGTTTTTTGTTTAGTAACTATATAATATTTATAGGTGATGTGAAATGTATAAAAAAGAAAAACTGATAAAAAAACTGTATCAGACTTTGAATATCATGAGCTGTGAAGCAAAGATTGCCAGAAATTACGGGACGGATCATAAGCTGACCTATTCGGATATCAGCCTTTTAAAGTGCATACAGAACAATGAAAATACCAAAGCCAGCGAGCTGTCACAATACCTGGGAATGACCAACGGCGCAGTGGCCCAGTTTGCCAAAAAGCTTGAAGCCAAAGGATACCTGGAACCATACCGGATTGACGGCAATAAAAAGGAAGTGTATTACAAGTTGACGGACAGCGGTGAAGCAGCCTGCCGGGGATGCGACGAGCATTATAAAAAACTGATGAAGGGAATTGAGGACTATATTTCCCAATTGGATGAAGACACCGTTAAAAAAATTGGCGGGCTTTTTGACTTGATTGCTGTCAACGCCGCTGTTGAACAGCATTGCTCCATAAAGCATACCGCAGGCAAGGATGAGCCTCAAAGTGATAACGATTCTCAAGGAGAGGTGATAAGGAGGTGCGAAAAATGCCAAAGAATTTACTAAGTATAAAGGACTTGCATGCATCCGTAAACGGACAACCCATATTAAATGGGGTTGACATTGCAATCAACCCTGGAGAAGTGCATGTACTCATGGGGCCCAACGGAGCCGGGAAGTCCACCCTGGCAAACGTAGTCATGGGTGATCCCCGGTACCGGGTGGATAAAGGAAACATTTTTTTCGAAGATGAGGATATTACGGAAGAGAAGACGGACGCCCGGGCAAGAAGGGGCATGTTTCTCTCCTTTCAGGCGCCGGAGGAGATTTCCGGAATAACGGTGGAAAATTTTCTGCGCACTGCAAAAGCGGCTTATACAGGTGAGGAAATAAAGCTTTTACCTTTTAGAAAGGAGCTTCGGGCTAAGATGGAGGAACTGGGGATGGACGCCTCTTATGCCGCCCGGTATCTCAATGTTGGTTTTTCGGGCGGAGAAAAAAAGAAAAATGAGATCCTTCAAATGTCAATTTTAAACCCCAAGCTTGCCATACTGGATGAGACCGATTCCGGCCTGGATATCGATGCGGTAAAAACAATTTCTGAAAGCCTTCAGCGTTATAAAAATAAAGAAAATGCGGTTTTAATAATCACTCATATAACAAGGATTTTGCAAAGCCTTTCCGTGGACTATGTCCATATCATGGCGGAGGGCCGTATCATAAGGACTTCCGATGCCTCCATCATCGATAAAATCAACAGGGACGGATTTGCCTCTGTACTTGGTTAAAGGAGGGTAATGATGGATAAGCAAAAAACAATGTTAAAGGATATTGACAGGGAACGCTTCGATTTCCGGGATGAGGACAAAAGCGGCTATAAGACGGGTAAAGGCCTTTCAGCAGATATCGTTGCGGAGATTTCAAAAGTCAAAAATGAGCCGCTCTGGATGCTGGAGCACCGCCTACGTTCGCTGGAAATCTACGATCAAACACCCCTGCCGGCCTGGGGGCCGCCTCTTGACGAGCTTAATATGGATGAAATAGTAACCTATGTAAGGCCGGACACCAAAATGAAAAGTAACTGGAACGAGGTGCCGGAGTATATCAAAAGCACCTTCGAGCGCCTGGGGATTCCTCAGGCTGAGAGGAACTACCTGGCAGGAGCCGGCGCACAATACGACTCGGAAGTGGTCTACCATAATATAAAGCAGGAGCTCTTAAGCCAGGGAGTCATTTACACCGATATGGAAACAGCCCTGCGGGAGCATGAGGACATTGTAAGGGAGCTTTTTATGAAGCTGGTGCCTCCACAGGATCATAAGTTTGTGGCTTTGCACGGCGCCGTATGGTCCGGAGGCTCCTTTGTATATGTGCCCCAAGGGATTCACGTTGATATTCCCCTTCAGTCTTATTTCAGGCTCAATGCTCCCGGAGCAGGGCAGTTCGAGCATACTCTGATTGTTGTGGAAAAGGGCGCCAGCGCCCATTTTATAGAAGGATGTTCGGCTCCCAAATACAATGTGGTAAATCTCCACGCCGGGTGCGTGGAGCTGTACGTAAGGGAAGGGGCTTCTCTCAGGTATTCCACAATTGAAAACTGGTCGAAGAACATGATGAACCTTAATACCAAGAGGGCCATCGTCGAGAAAAACGGCAGCATAGAGTGGATTTCCGGCACCTTCGGCTCCCATACCACCATGCTTTATCCCACCAGCATCCTTAAGGGAGAAGGGTCCCGGTCTGCATTTACCGGCATCACCTTTGCGGGGAAGGGGCAAAATCTGGACACGGGAACCAATGTGGTCCACGCCGCGCCAAATACCTCGTCAACTGTGAGTTCACGCTCCATTTCCAAAGACGGAGGGTGTGCCGTATACAGAAGCTCTATCACCATTTTGCCGGAGGCTTCGGGAGCCAAATCCTCCATAGTCTGTGAATCGCTTATGATGGACAGCGCTTCCCGTACGGATACCATACCGGTTATGGATATCAGAAACGACAAGGTGGATATAGGCCATGAAGCAAGGATAGGGAGAATAAGCGATGCGGCGGTATTCTATCTTATGACCAGGGGTCTGACGGAAGAGGAAGCCAAAGCCACAATTGTCCGGGGATTTGTGGAGCCCATTGCCAAGGAGCTCCCCCTGGAGTATGCGGTGGAGATGAACCGGCTTATCAGTATTGAACTGGAAGGTACCATCGGTTAGGAGGTATGAAAATGGAACCATTGACTATAAAAATGAAGAGAATGCCGGTAAGGACCTGGAACCGTTCCCGTGTAAACGACGCTGAAGTTGTCCTTATTTCGCCGGAAGGTATATGGGACGCCGGTGTGGCGGGTGTATGTACCGTAGGCCAGGTTGTTATACAGCAGAATTTTGAAAGGCTGGAATTTGAGGAAGAGGATGCAGCCAACCTTTTTATAACTGATGAAATGAGAAGTTTCATTGAGGACCATGGCAGCCGGAGGTATTTTATCAGGATCCCCAAGGGCTGTGCAGAAAAGAAGCCGGTTATCCTGACCTTTAATATGGACGGCGAAAATCCAATCCTGGTAGACGATATCATCATCGATGCTGAGGAAGGATCCAGTGCCTCGGTGATCCTTAATTATGAATCCAAAAGCAACAAGCCCGTATACCATTATGGACGGACGCGGGTCATTGCCCGTCCTGATTCCAAGGTGAAGCTTATAAAGGTGCAGATGCTTGACGGTAAAGCCGGCCATACGGACGCAATAGAAGGCATAGTAGAAGCAGGGGCCCAGCTTGATGTCATCATTGCCGAGATGGGCGGGGCCTGCCCTGTTTCAAGCTGCAACCTCATCCTCAAAGAAGAAGGAGCCGCCGCTAACCTGGATGTGATTTACCTGGGTAACGGTGAACGCTCCCTGGATATGTCCTACCGGGTGGAACACCGGGGGAGAAAAACTGTCTCCAAAATATGCGGCAAGGGCATCCTTATGGATAAGAGCAAAAAGGTTCTCCGGGACACTCTGGATTTTGTGAGCGGCGCCTCCGGCTCCAAAGGCCGGGAAGAGGAGAGCGTGCTCATGCTGGGACCGGAGGTTAAAAATATTTCCGTTCCCCTGCTTCTGTGCGGAGAGGACGATGTGGAGGGGGAGCATGCGGCCACCTCAGGCAGGCCTGACGACAGCATACTATTCTATTTGATGAGCAGGGGAATCAGCGAGGCGGAAGCAAAAAAACTGCTGGCCCAGGCTGCTTTTTCATCGATTGTTGAAAAAATTCCGGATTATTTTATACAGGATAAGATACTTTACACTGTGAGCAATTCCATTGAAGGAGGAGGTGAAAGGCCTTGAGCAGATATTTAAAGGATTTTCCATTACTACAGCAAGTAGATAAAAAGGGGCGGCTTCCGGTCTATTTAGACAACGCGGCTACGACACAAAAACCCCAGGCCGTGATTGACGCCGTTGCTTCATATTATAAAGTTTCCAATGCAAATCCCCACCGGGGAGCTTATGACCTGAGCGTGGAGGCCACGAAGGTGCTGGAATCGGCCAGGGAGAAAGTCAAAGCTTTCATCGGGGCCGGTAAGGCGGAAGAAATTGTCTTTACAAAAAGCGCGACGGAATCTTTAAACCTGGCAGCTAAAAGCTGCGGGATGTTTTTAAAGGAGGCCGGCGATGAAATCGTCCTGGCCGTTTCCGAGCACCACAGCAACCTGGTGCCCTGGCAGATAGCGGCACAGGTCCGGCAGGCCAGACTTACCTATATGTACACTGACGAATCTGGGAGGCTTCCTTATGAGGAAATTAAAAGCAAAATTTCCGAAAGGACAAAGCTGGTGGCAGTTGCCCACGCCTCCAATGTGACAGGGTCGGTTAACCCAATCGAGCAGGTTATAGAACGGGCCCATAAGGCAGGCGCAGCAGTTGTGGTAGACGGTACTCAAAGTATCCCCCACATGGCGGTGGACGTAGCATTACTGGATGCCGACTTTTACGCTTTTTCCGCCCATAAAATGCTGGGCCCCATGGGTGTCGGAGTTCTTTACGCAAAAGAGAAGTTTCTTTTGGATATGCCTCCATTACTGTACGGAGGCGATATGATCGAATATGTTGAAGAGCAGTCATCTACCTTTGCGTTTCCTCCCCAGAAATTCGAGGGAGGCACTCAGAACGTAGGAGGCGTCGCAGGTCTTTCTGCCGCCATCGATTATTTGAACAGTGTTGGCATGAATGAATTACAGGCTGCTGAGGTTGAGCTTACAGCCTATATGCTGGAGAGGCTTCATGAAGTCCCCCATCTTAAAATTGTGGGACCTGATTGCCTTGATGACCGGACCGGTGTGGTTTCCTTTGTATTGGAAGGGGTTCATCCTCATGATGTAGCCACAATACTCAATGCGGACGGCATAGCAATCCGCTCCGGACACCATTGCGCCCAGCCCTTTATGCGCCACCTGGGTGTGCAGAGCACCTGCCGGGCCAGCCTATACCTCTACAATACAAAAGAAGATATCGACCGGCTGGCAGACAGCTTAAAAGGGGCAAGGAGGTGGCTTGGCTATGGAACTGAATGAGCTATACACTGAAGTTATCACCCAATACAGCCGTTCCCAAAAGCACAGGCATCCCCTTGACAATCCGGATATCAAGGTGCAGGGAGTCAATCCCAGCTGCGGGGATGATATCAGCCTGGAACTTAAGGTGAACGGCGGAACAATTAAAAATGCCGCCATTTTAGGCAGCGGGTGCGCCATATCCATGGCATCTGCCGCAATTATGGCAGACCTCATTGAAGGAAAATCAACTGCTGAGGCAGAGCGCCTGGCAGCGCTGTTCCTCGGCATGATCCGGAAAACCGTAACCGAAGAAAATGAACTGGAAGAGCTGGAGGACGCACTGGCCTTTCAGAACATTTCAAACATGCCTGCCCGGGTTAAATGCGCCGTGCTGGCCTGGCACACCCTGGAGGAAGCCTTGAAGAAGCTGAAGGTTTCTTAAAAGGCTTCTTCTATAATAGAAGCTTATTGTTGATTTTTATCATTGAGCAGGAGGGGTTTTCAGGCTCTGTATAACAGGTGTTTTATTTGAATAATTTTAAATAGAATAAAACCAATATTTTTGGTAAAATATTAGTAATAGGAATTCTTGGGAACATGGATTTCAAGAGGAGGTAGGTGCAAGATTATGTCTCCATTAAGAGATAAAGCACATGAAATTATTGATACGATATCAGAAAAGAGAGTAGCTGAAATTATTGATTTTCTTGAATATTTGAAGATAAAAGAAGAAATGGAAGCCACTAATGAAATCCTAAGTGATAAACATATGATGGAATTAATTAAAAAAGGATTGAAGGAAATTGAAAACAATGAAACAGTTGATCTAGATGATGTATTAGATAATGTATAAAATCAAACTATGAGCTATATAGAACATCAACGGCAAAAAACTTGATGTTCTTTTATTTTTATCTGAAAATGCTATAATTGATGAGAGAAGGTGTAGTTATGGAAATCCAAGCGGCAGTTTTACATAATCATGGTGAAAAATTCAATATTGAAACTGTTACTCTTGATGAACCAAAAGCGGATGAAGTGCTGGTTAAAATCATCGCTTCGGGGATTTGCCTTACTGATATACACATTCAACATCAGGAGTACTACTTTCCGCTGCCTGCTGTTTTAGGCCACGAAGGTGCCGGCATTGTGGAAAAGGTAGGCGAGGGCGTATCCGGTGTAAAGCCCGGGGACCATGTGGTTTTAGGATATGCATATTGCGGAGAATGCCAGCCTTGTCTTAACAACACACCATATAAATGCGATATTTATGATGAACTTAACTTCGGCGGGAGGATGATTGACGGTACAACAAGGCTTCATCATCATAACGATGATTTATCCGTACTGTTTGGGCAGTCTTCCTTTGCAGCTTATGCTGTTGTCAATATAAACAACATTGTAAAAGTTGATGATGACCTGGATTTGAAATATCTTGGGCCGCTAGGCTGCGGAATTCAAACCGGAAGCGGTACGATTTTTAATTATTTTAAAGCACAAGCCGGCTCAAGTATTGCCGTTTTTGGTGCAGGTGCGGTAGGATTAAGCGCAGTTATGGCGGCAAAAGCTGCAAATTGCGGAATCATAATTGCAGTAGATATTCACGATAACCGCTTGGAGCTGGCAAGGGAATTGGGTGCCACTCATGTTTTGAATTCCCGTAAAGTTGATGTTGAAGCTGAGATAAAACGTATAACCAATGGTGGAGTTGATTATGCCCTGGAGGCATCCGGGCATGGAGCGGTTGGGCGGCAGGCCGTTAATTCTCTTAAATATGGCGGAAGCCTTGCTTATGTCAGTTCGCCTCCATCCACATACGGATTGGATCCTTCACATGTAAGGAGCTTATCAATTAGAGGTATCGTGGAGGGTGACAGTGTTCAACAGGTTCTAATACCGCAGCTTATAAAGCTATATAAGGAAGGGAAATTTCCATTCCATAAGCTTATCAGGTTTTATCAGCTGCATGAGATAAATCAGGCTATTGCCGATTCACAGGAAGGAACCGTTATAAAATCAGTTATAATAATGCCCACTTAATATTCAATATATCAACGTAAAATAATAAACTAAAAGGAGAGGACTACATATGAATGAAACATTAAAGACCATATATAACAGAAAATCCGTAAGGGTTTTTGAAGATAAAGAAATTGCCGGGGAAATAAAGACTCATATTATAAAGTCTGCCATGAGGGCGCCTACCGCCGGAAATATGATGTTATATACAATAATAGAGGTTGCTGAACAAAGTGCTAAAGAAACACTGGCAGAAACCTGCGATAATCAGCCTTTCATAGCCAAGTCTCCTTTTGTGCTGCTTTTTCTGGCGGATTATCAGCGCTGGTATGATTATTACATAGCTTCAGGGGTGCCTGAGCTTTGCGGCAAAAATAATATGGAGATGAGAAAGCCGGGCGAGGGAGATTTATTCTTAGCCTGCTGTGATGCCCTGATTGCTGCACAGAATGCAGTTATCGCAGCAGAATCCTTAGGGTTAGGCTCCTGCTACATAGGAGATATAATGGAAAATTATGAGGCTCACAAGGAACTGTTCGGACTTCCGCGGTATACCTTTCCTATTGCCATGGTGTGCTTTGGTTATCCGACGGAGCAGCAGGTAAAAAGGGAGCAGCCTAATCGGTTTGATGAAAGATTTATAGTTTTTAAAGATAAGTATAAAAGTTTAAGCCTATATGATTTTGAAGAAATGTTTAAAGAAATGGACGAAAAGGGCAGTAAAAGCTTTATAGGCGGGGCGGAAAATTCCGGACAGCATAACTATTTAAGAAAATTCAGCGCCGATTTCTCAATAGAAATGACAAGGTCAGTCAGGGAAATTCTAAAGAACTGGAAGTAGGGATTTTATATCATGATTAGAAAATTGACAATACAGGATAATAAAAAGGTTATGGAATACCTCAAAGAAGAGGCATCCATAAACCTTTTTATTATGGGGGATATTGAAAATTACGGATATGACAAAACTTATTTGGATTTATGGGGCGAATTTGATGAAGGCGGCAATTTAAAGGCTGTGATGATGAAATTCTTTAATTCTCTGACAGCATATTCAAAAGGTTGCTTTGATGTGCAGGAATTTGCAGGTATAATAAAGGGCTTAGAAGGAATTGAAGAGTTTTCCGGGAAAGCTTCTGTAACGGAAAAGTTTGAAAATATCCAAGGCTTTAATTTAAAAGGGAAGAGGAATACCTTCTTGTGTGAGCTTAAAGGAGGCAACAAATTGTCTAGTTTTCCCGAGGAATACAAAGTTAAAAAAGCGGGAATAGAGGATGCGGACCGGCTTGTAGAATCAATGGCTGTCATAGAGGAATTCGGGCCTATCACCCAAGCCGATAAAAAGAGGATTAAAAATAAATTGGAGGTTAAAACAGGCAGGGCGTTTTTTATTGAGGAAGATGGGATTATTGTGTCAGCCGCCAACACAACTGCGGAAAATTCCAAATCTGCCATGATAGTCGGCGTATATACTCATCCGGATTACCGGAGCAAGGGTTATGCCACCCTTTGCATGAATGTCTTGTGCCGGGAGCTTTTATCCGAAGGGAAATCCTTATGCTTGTTTTATGATAACCCGGCCGCCGGAAGGATATATAAAAGGCTTGGTTTTACTGATATAGGCAATTGGAATATGTACGAAATAGGGCAATAGAATTATAATAATTTAAAAGCGTTTAGAATCAGGGGGATAATTATAATAAGAAAACTATCAGTTCAGGATAATGACAAGCTTATTAAGTGTTCAGAAAAGCAAAGTCATAGGAAAACCAGGCGGACCATGTTATACTGGATATGGAAACCTATTATAAAGGCGAGCTTTGCAGGAGATAGGTGAAGTATATATACTCTTTACAATTTTGTCCTTACACCCAATATGGAGGAATGGAAATGACAATATCCGAATTCAGAGCAATTACCACTGCCGATATCCCCGCCATGACTAATTTACTGATATCAAGACAGATACTTGAGAGTGACACATTCCCATTTCTTCAAAATCGCTGTCTCAACACAAAATATGGCATGGATGCGCTTGAAAAGTTATTTATGAGCAGCACCGTCACCGGAGCAGGCGCGTTTGTAGAGAATGAATTAGCCGGCTATATCATGGGAGAGATCAAGGTTGACCCGTCAAGGGGCAGGCATGCATGGGTGCCCTATGAGGGAATGGCGGTCAGAGCGGATCAATCTCCTGAGCTTATCAGGACTCTCTATGAAAAGGTCTGCACTGCGTGGCTTAAGCAAGGCTGTTTTATGCACTATGTAATCGTACCTCTTGGAAATCAGGCATATTTTGAGGCCTTCCAGCGCCTGAGCTTTTTCATCCAGCAGGTACATGGGGTCATGAATCTGGAGGAATACCGTCCCTTTGCACATGTGCCTGATATTAAGGTTCGTATTGCCGGCAAAGCGGACCGCGAAAAAATGGGGCGCATGTCCGGCATTATCCAGTCATATCAGAATTCAGCACCTACGTTTGAGCTTGTGCTGCCCGAAGTAGAGGCGGATATAAAAGCCGGATATGAAAGAACCGTGGAGGACGGCGACATGACGGTTCTCCTTGCGGAGAAAGACGGGGAGGAGTTGGGTTTTCAAATCTATGAGGCTGCTGCTTCCGGGTTGATGTCGCCTGACGGCGGCGCGGAGCTCAGTGTCGCCGGTACATACCCCTGCCGGATGGGGACCGGCGTCGGAAAGAAGCTGATGAATGAAGGCTGTTCTCTTATGAGAGAGCGGGGTGTTCGCCATATTATAGCGGATTGGAGGATCACCAACCTCGCCTCCTCCACCTTTTGGCCCAAGTGCGGATTTAAGCCAGCCGCCTATCGGATGGTCAGATATATCGATAGCAGCTGGACCTGGGCAGGCTTTGATCATTTGGACATCCAATAAGATAGGGAGTAATGTATAAAAGGAATCCTTTCCTTATTTCGATTCATGGATATTATGAGCAATTTGCTCATTTAGGATGGGGGATAATTATGATAAGAAAATTATCAGTTCAGGATAATGACAAGCTTATGGAGTATCTTAAGGAAGAAGCGTCCATGAATCTATTTATAATAGGTGATATTGAGAATTTCGGGTATGATAAGGACTTTATGGATTTGTGGGGAGACTTTGACGATAACGGAAATTACAGAGGCGTGCTGTTAAGGTATTATAATTCTGTCATTATATATGCAAAGGGTGATTTTGACGTATTTGGTTTTGCCGATATTATGAAAGGATTTGAGTGTGTGGAAGTAATATCGGGAAAAGGCGGAGTAACGGAGAAGTTTGAGAATATACCCGGATTGAAACTCGGTGAAAGGCGCCCGACATACCTTTGCGAATTGAAAGACAGCAGCAGTTTAGCTGCAATATCCGATGTAAGCAAGGTCAAAAAGGCTGGTGTAAATGACGTGGACAGAATTATGGAACTGTGGTCCATTACATCCGAATTTTCACCGGTTACCGGCAGCACCAGGAGAAGCACCAAAAACAAGCTGGAGACTAAATCCGGCCGGGTATTTTATATAGAAGAAAACGGGAAGATTATTTCCTCTGCCAGCACTACTGCTGAAAATTCAGTGTCTGCCATGATAGTTGGCGTAAGCACCCACCCGAATCACCGCAATAAAGGCTATGCCACCCTTTGTATGAATGTATTATGCCGGGAGCTTTTATCTGAAGGAAGGTTATTATGCCTCTTCTACGACAATCCCGTTGCCGGAAAGATATACAAAAGCTTAGGATTTAGAGATATAGGAATATGGAACATGCACAAGAATTGACTAATGTAAAAAACAAAACTGAATATTCCGTTACCAGGTGCCATTCCACAGGAATATGAAGCTGGCCGAAAAGGGCTTTGTGACAGTCCATCATGACGAGAAAGACGGCAGAGCCTGCGGATAACAGCAAACGATAAATGCGGGCAGTGGGACAAAGATAATGAACAAATTGCAACGCAGTTTATTGACAGTATGTTCTCTGGCATGAGCGTGGATGAAATTGCCCGTTTAAGCGGTTCTTTAATGAAGGTATTTGATAATCTAGATAACATAAACGGAGGGACAGCTAATGCCTAAAAAGATTTTAGTCACATATACATCCAAATACGGCTCAACTCGCAAGTACGCTGAATGGATTGCTTCGGCACTGAATGCAGATTTATTTGCAGCCCAAACGGTTGAACCAAAAATTCTAAGTCAATACCACGTCGTGATATATGGTGGTGGTCTGTATGCAGGTGGTATCGCAGGTGTAAAGCTGGTTACTCAAAATCCCTGTAAAAACCTTATCGTGTTTACCGTTGGATTAGCCGATCCCAACTCAACAGACTATAGTGAGATCATAAATAAAAACTTTATGCCAGAGCTTCTCGCAAAAACAAAATTCTTCCATCTGCGCGGAGGCATAGACTATAAAAAACTTGGTCCTGTCCATAAAGTCATGATGGCTATGATGAAAGGCATGATTCAAAGAAAGCCTGAATCTGAGCGAGAAGCTGATGACAAAGAATTTCTCGATACTTATAATTCAAAAGTGAATTTTGAGGATAAGGGAACTATAGATTCGCTAATCGTCTATGTGAAGGGCTTATAAACTTATAGAAAACAACATTTCTCTTTCAATCCACAACTTCCCATTATATAAATTGCACTAAACTGCTACGCAGTGGCTGTACCTCCACCGTCTAAATGCTTTATCAAAACTGCTCAAAACAGAGCAGTTTTTTTCAAATCCTTTAAAATTGAGATATGCCATAAGGCAAATCAGCCAAACCCACAAACTATCGCTCATGCAGCATAAGACAATGAATGCACTATGGGGATAAGGGCAATTACAAATAGGGATCGCACAAGAAATTCAATAGCTATTATCAAAAATCAAGCCTAATAGTCCTAATAGCCCTAAGTATTGGTTAATGTTCCAAAAAACAAGAAGACGTCCGCCAAGCCGTCTTCTTGTTATATAATGAGGTAAAGAGTTATGGAGGTATTATTTAAGAATAATCATGGAAAATATAAATGTAAGCACATACATTAATGCGGCAGGTATGGCGGCACGCTTGAACAGTTCAATGGGTTTGTCGTTAATCATGCCTGAACAGTATTGAAGATGAACTGAGGTGCCAAGGTTAAAGCAGCGGAGACCATTTGCTATCTGCAGCGGGAGTGAAGCTGCATAATAGGAAATTCCCATGGAGCTTGCTATAGTGGTAAGGGCAGGCGCAGTCATTATTCCGACAACACCGCCTCCGCCCATCATCAAACACATAAACATCAGCACGAAGCCTAAGAGCAATAAAAGCAGCATACCGTTCATACCTGCGCCTAAAACTGTATCAATGAGATACCGAAAGCCGTTTAGCTTGTTTAGCATTCCTGCAAAGAACTGGGAGCTGATTACCATTGTGAGCAAGGATCCAAAAGCAGTTCCCATTCCCTTTGACCATTCCATGAAATCGTTTATAGGTTCCAATATCTTTTTCCTGCGGATGGATTCAACCACAAAGACTATAACCAAGGATATGACAACAGCAGCCACAACGCTAATGGTGAATTTAGAGAATATGGGGCTGAACGCCAATATGAACAACAGCGGAAGTATGGGGAATATGGCATAAAATTTAGGCATTTCAAGGGTTTTGGCATTTGCATCCCCTGTTGCTGCCACTTCTTCCGATACATCCCTGTCTGCTCCGAATACGTAGCCTTGCTTTTTATCGACAAACTGCATTATAGGCCCGCTGACTACGGCAATTATCACCAGCACTATGGGAAGAACCCTTATGGAAACGCTGGTAAAATATTCTGACATGGGGAAATTGAGAATGCCGGAATAAAACTGCGCTATAACAAAGTCTGCGGGACCCCAGTCAAAACAGGTACCCAGTAACAGTGCTGAAATGGCTGTTCTCTTGCTGAGTCCTGCCTTTATCAAGGCAGGGTACAAGGTCGTGCTGAACAGGGCCACGATAGCTATGGCGGAAACTATGGCAATTCTCATTAAACCGCAAATCATTATGGTGATAAAAACGCCCACAAAATATGGATTTTTGGATTTTTCTATAGGCTTTGCAATAATGGTGCCCAAAACATTGGATGCATTGATTTTGTTCATATACGATGAGTATCCGAAAATGGGAACCATGGCCATTCCTGTTGAAGAAAATGTCGTAAGGAAGGTTTCTTTAACTGCTTCAAATATATCAAGTACCAGACTGCCGCTGGAGGTTGCTGCAACGGATTTTCCTGTAAATATGGTAATACCCGCTGCCACCAGTAAGCCCATGGCAAGAAATACGGCAACGTTTGGCAATTTTTTATTGATTAAGTAAACTGCAGTGATAACACATACAATTGTGATTATCAAATTGAGCATAAGTTAGCCTCCTATTATTTTTGGTAGAATGCATGACCATATTTATCGGCTTCATCATTCAACCATAAAAGTTGTTCAGGGTTTCTGTCTGTCGCACCGCTGCACCAAAATACATATTTGCCTGTAGGCCCATAGGTATCTATGGCTAATCTTACGGATTGACGGACTGTTTCTTCATCGGCTTCCTGCTGGTTGCCCGGCCCGAAGGCATCCCATCCGCCTATGCATACAATGCCGTAATCTCTCTTGGCTTTCTCAATATCATTGAAAACTTGGAAAGGCTGTATAACAGATACGCCAATTTCAGCATAATCAGGTATGACAGGCTCTACATATCCGTCAACATGCATCTGGGCACGGCAGCCTAATTCAATAGCTGCCTCGAATACCTTTTTCTGAGCCGGTTTTATCAATTCTCTGTAGGTTTTAGGCGACATCATCAAATCCTTTTTATTTGAAATATGATCCATTATAGTGACTAAATCCGGCCTGAAGTACTTGGACTGACGGCGGAGAACTTCGATATACATGTCTGCTATAGCCATAAGGAAGTTATAGGTTTCCGCCGGTTCTTCAGCCAATGCTAAAAGCGCGCCTTCAAATCCCATGATGTAATGAAGTTCGTCCCAAATGCCTCCCAGGCTTAAGTTAAAAACCTTATCCTTATGGTCAAGCTTGCCGTAAAAGCAGGCAGCCTTATCATAAGAATCGTGGCTTTGCTCTTCCCAGTTAATGGTGTCGTATTCAACTTTCGGCATAATATCCCGCCATTTTGTAATATCCGTAAGGCGGAATTGAAGATTTTTAGTATGGGCCGGAATAGGTCCGTCAACGGTGGAGGTGAACTCCACACCGAAAAAGTCAATGTTGTAACCTGTCACCGTATCCTTTGTTCTTCTGAACAATGGGATGCCTATATTGGCTATTTCCCTTGAATAGTTGGGAACCCATGCAGGCTGATCGCCGTCAAGAACCAGGAGCATATTTTCTCTATCTGAAATATTACTCATTTTAAAACCCCCAATATTTTAAGCTTCAATCATCATCAATATAAGCGAAAATACAAATGCTTTGCGGGCTGCCTCGTCAGCTATGAAAGTTTCATCCTTTTCCAATTCCTTTAATAATTCGCTGATTTTCTTTTCCATACAAATCCCCTCCTATTTATAATCGTGAACAAACTGGAATATTGCTTGCATATTTTCTGCGTTTACATCGGAAACAGACAATGCAGGCAAATCTATTCCGAATATAAAGCCGCCGCCAGGGGCGCATTCATCCATTATGCGTTTTGCCATGTCCAGGCATTCCTGCTTGGATTTGTATTTAATGTAGCTGCTGGGGAAGTTTCCTATTATTGCAACATGGTTTCCGATTTTTTTCTTTGCATAAAAGATGTCGTCTTTTTCCAGTTTCAGGATTACGCTTGCTTTCGGAAGGTCTAAAAGAAGGTCATAGAATCTTGACATATCCCCTTCACCGGTTATTGATGTTTTGGAGCCTTTTTCATGTGCGAAAAGAAGCATTTTCTTGTATGTCGGCCAGAAGTATTTTTCGAAGTCTGATGTGCGGAGATATGTGGGACAATGAATTGTAGTTCCTGCAAAGGGCAGCTTGTCTGTCAAGTTTTCAAGAGGCTTCATATATATGGGGAGCATTGCTTCGCATGCCTTGCCCATATTTTCGGCTTGCCGGCGAAGGTCCGTTGTCGTTCCTTTAAATCCCCTCAGGCGGTCAAATATGACATCGAAGGGAGGATAGGATTTGGCTCCTACAGGTGATATGACTCCGTAATTTTCTATGCAATATTGTGAATATATTCTGCTGGCCGCAAAGAACTTTTGATAAGCTTTTGCAGCATTTTTCAATACTTCATAGCTTTTGGGATAACCTTCAGTTAATAATGGGAATTTCCTCGGGAATAATGTATCTACTATAAAATTCATTGGGTCTTCGATTAGCTGCGGATATTCATCTTCAAGCATGGGTACGCTCTCTTTATGCTGTACCGTTATTCCGTCCCTGCTTATGAAATATGTGTCCCTCCCTAAAGCCCATATTGCTTCCAGCGGATTTAAGGCGCCGCCGCTTAAAAAGTCCACTGCAAAATCCTCATAGAGCTTTGAACAGGTTTTCGCATATCTTTCGGGATCGTCCAAAACTTCCTGCATGGTCATGCCGTATAATCCGATTTGGGCATTTCCTATGCCGCCGCTGACCAAAACGTGTTCCGGTTCCCTTAAATTTACCGTATCAAGATAATCCTTGATTCTCTGGTCATATTTCTTTTTTACTTCTTCATTCATATTACCCCTCCTAATTTGCTGAAACACAAGTTTCTTGTTTTAAACCCATCCCCGGCATATCTTTACGCCTTCTGCCGCATTGGTGGTAAAGGCATTTATTAATTTTTTGTCAAATTTATAAAAAAACTCAGCCACCTCACTTTACTGAAAGGTTAACATATAATGGTTTTATAAATATATCATACAGTCATTTAAACTTTGTTACTTAGTAAATATTGCACTATTTATTGGAAATGTTGCTACAATATTGTAATAAAATATAATATTTGTTATTATATTGACGTCTTAATTAAGCATTTATGAGACATATCTGAGACATAATGGAGTTTTAAAAAAACTGTGAATTCTTTGGCCTTATAAAAAATAGAATATATAAGTTAATAAAATGATGTTGTTCTATTAATGTTTTGAATGCTATGAAAGGATGATTAAGTTATGAGTAAATCATTGCGCCCCGAGTCTTATCATGCAAATCAGAAGATGGCTACTCATAAAATGACTGGACAGGCATTTGAATTATTTTATCTAAGAGACAGAGCATTTAAAGGCAGCAGTTTTAATACCAACTATTATCACGCCATAACATTTTGCACTGCAGGAGAGGTTTCGGTCATTGTAGATGACAAAAGGCACATCTTAAAGGCAGGTGAGATTTTCCTTACTAAAGCAAGCTGTAAAGGACACTATATGGTGCTTGAACCCACACCTATTTATGAAAGAGTTCTTTTATGGATAAAACCGGGATTTATTTCTACGATAGAAGAAGACGGAATAAATTTGCTTGAATGCTTTGATACCGTTGTGTTAAGACCCAATTCACATTTGCGGGAAACTATAATGGATATAGTGCTGAAACTGGAGAAAACCTGTATAGAGCAGGCTCACGGACATGAAATTTTAAGCTATGCATACATAGTTGAATTGCTTATATATCTTAACCGGGCTTATAAAAATATAATTCATGATGAGATAGAAGTTGATATAAAATACAGTATGAATATTGATAAGGTTATTGAATATATAGATGAGAATTTATGCTGCGATTTATCCCTGGACAAACTGGCGGATAAATTTTATATCAGCAAGTACTGGCTTCTCCGGGAATTTAAAAAGAGCGTGGGATTTACATTATATAATTACATACTTCAAAAGAGGCTTAGCATGGCAAAGCAGCTTATAATGGAAAACGTATCAGTAACGGAAGTATATTTAAAATGCGGATTCCGGGATTATACCAATTTTATAGCAGCTTTTAAGAAGGCATACGGGCTGCCGCCAAAGAAATATTATAAAAAATACATAAATTCTTTCAATAAAAGGCATTTTGGCATGGAAGTAAAGGACCTTGTTTGATTAATTCAAGCAAGGTCTTTTTTATTGGGAAAATTAAGGCAAGCAGGTCGAACAAACCTAATTTTTTCCTTATAAGTCTAAGTTTTTACTCTACCATGAATTTACATATCGTTATAAAATTAACATAACGACGGGAATTAATTTATTCCGGATAATATAATTCATTTTACACTAACTTATTTTATGGGGAGGATAAACTATGAAAAAATTTAAATCTTGGATTTCATTACTTCTGATTACAATAATGATGTTATCTTTTTCATCCTGCACACAGCAGCAAGGGGATAAGCCCGGTGAAGCTGGTGAAGGTGCAGGGCAGGAGAAAACCTATGCGGATACTATAAAATGGGATGCCGCATATGACGTAGTAGTTGTAGGGTTTGGCGGAGCCGGCGCCGTAGCAAGCGTTGCTGCGGCTGAAAAAGGGGCCAGGGTGTTGCTGGTTGAAAAAGCGCCTGAAGGCCAGGAAGGAGGAAATACCCGGTATGCGGCACAGATTGTGATGGCGCCAAAGGACAGAGATAAAGCAATAACATATTTTAAGGCCCTCCGCGGCGGTTATGATAATCAAAGCGATAAAATTATTGAAACAATTGTGGATGGCAGCATGGCTGTAAGGGATTGGCTTACAGCCCACGGCGCAAAAAAAATCGTTGAATTCCCTCTGATAGAATATCCCGAAGCTCCAGGAGCGGATGGTATCAGCGCTATTGTAATCGATGAGCAGGAGATTTTTACCGGCAGGTTATGGCAGCTCTTACGCAAAAACGTAACAGACCGGAAGGACAGCATAGATGTATGGTTTGAAGCTCCCGGCAAGGAACTTATTCAGGATCCCGGCAGCAAAATAGTTCTTGGCGTTAAGGTTGAAAAGGACGGGAAAATATTGAATGTCCGCGCACAAAACGGAGTAGTGCTTGCAACGGGCGGATTTGAAAACAACGAAACCATGGTGGAAAATTACACACAGATGCCTGAAGCCTTTTCCAAAGGCGCCCACTATAATACCGGTGACGGAATTGTAATGGCAATGAAGGCAGGAGCTGATTTATGGCATATGAGCACTTTGTCCGGACCTGACTTGAATTTTAAAGATCCTGACAGCGTTACTTCATTTGGCTACAGCATACAATATGACGGACATGCTAACGGGTTCAATAAAAGAAGCACAATTTTTACCGGCTCCGACGGCACCCGTTTCATGAACGAAGCATTTTTCCCAAGGCATGGGCATATAAACAACAGCGGCACATGGGTTTCATTGCAGATACCGTCGCCTGCTTATGCGATATTCGACGAAACAGCCCGCCTGGCAGGGCCCATATATACAACCTGGAGCAAGGACAGCTCCGAGGAAATTGCAAAGGGCTGGATAGTTAAAGCCGATACCATTGAGGAGCTTGCCGGAAAAGTTGGTATTAATGCCGAAGGGCTGGCAAACCAGGTCAAGGAGTATAACGCATATTGCAAGGATAAGAAGGACCCTCAGTTTAACCGCGACGCTGAAAATCTGAAGGCCATTTCAAGCAGCGGCCCCTATTATGCTATGAAGCTTGTGCCTACTTTCACCAACACCCAGGGCGGACCTGTACGCAATGAGAACGGCGAGGTCCTCGACTTGGACGGGAAGCCCATTCCTCATTTATACAGTGCAGGTGAACTTGGCTCTTATTATACAGATGTATACAACGGCGGAGGAAACCTGGCAGAGTGCATATTCTCCGGCAGGACTTCAGGGGAAAATGCAGCCAAGGCCAAGGACGGCACTCCAAAAACAGTTGTGGAAAATACCATTAAATCAGATATAGGTGCTGAAGATAAGATTGAATTGAAGGAAAATGAATATACAGGCAAAGGTATAGGTATGGGAGGAGAATTAACCGTAAAGGTTGCAATGGACGGCAAAAAGATCCTTTCAGTTGAAATTCTAAAGCATAACGAAACACCCAATGTGTCGGATAAAGCTATTGCAAATATACCTTCAGCTATTGTAAAAGCTCAGTCTGCCGATGTGGATATTGTAGCCGGTGCAACTGTGACCAGCAGAGCCATAACTGAAGCAGTCAAGGACGCCCTGGCAAAAGTAAAATAGCAATAAAGCATTGGTATTTGCCGGCAAAAATATTATGATATAGAATATTCATCTTTTTAAACGATCAAAAAACCCAGAGTTAACCTATGGGTTTTTTGATCATTTCAGCCATCATGTTATAATATTCACAAGGAGGCGTTTTGATGAAATCCAATGTTGAACAAAATGGAAATTCAGTAGTTAACATATCTTCACTAGCCCGTAAAATTTTTTTAAACGAGATTGTTACCGGACAGAAGGAAGACTATGCAAAACAACTATTAACCGATATCAATGAACGGCTCAACGTTGAATTTACGGATTATTACGTGCTGCTGACCGGTATCAAGAAAGAGGTGTATAACGGCATATATCATATTGAAGCCGCGGACTATCTGAAAATTTTTGCCGTGGCTGAGGAAGCTGTTTCTCGATACATGGATGATAATGGCTTTAATCATGAAATATTTATGTATTATTACTTTAATACAAAGCAAATGTGCATACTGTTTAACCGGAGAAATCACCTGGCCTGCGAGGTTGAGAAATGTGCGGAGCATATAAACGAATTGATTCAGCATATTTATGAAAATCAAATATTCAACGGAGATAAAAAATATTTTAATTTCACAACTATTTCGCCTTTACTGGAAGATTACAATCAGCTCACTCCTTCTTTTATGAGGCTGCAGGAACTTGGAAAGCTGGCTTTTTTTCATGATAAGTCCATAGTTATGACAGATGAAAAATTATTGAAATTAAAAAGGAAGGTTACATATTCCCGGATTAAACAGCTGCTGGATGAATTAATTGATTCCGGCTCAATGGGACAATTAAAAATTTGCCGGGATTTATTGCAGGATATGTTTTTAAACCAATTGAAATACAGTTATGATTTATCCCTTTGTTCGGATGTCTTAACAGAGCTTAAGGGCCAGGTATTCCGGTTCAATACATCCTTTGACCTGAATCTGGACGATGAAATCGAAAGCAAGTTTAAATTGAGCGCATACGCCAATATTGAAGATATGTATTTTTCCATGGATGATATTTTGCAATTATGCGTTAAAGAGGCAGTTAAGAAGGGAAAAGGAATCGGACATATATCTCAGGAAGCTATCAGATATATTAAAGGAAATTATGATAAAAATATAACTTTGACCGATATAGCAGAGCACGTAAAAGTAGTTCCGACATATATAAGCGAAATATTCAATAAAGAAATGGGAATGAGTATACCCCAGTATTTAACAAAATTCAGAATAGAAAAATCAAGAAAATTATTGATGGAAACAAATTTGAAAATATATGAAATTTCAAAGTATGTCGGCATAAATGATCCGAATTATTTCAGTAAAATTTTCAAGAAATACGAGGGAGCCACACCCCAGCAATTTCAGGAAAAATACAGGGGTTTATAATAATCGCAGCATCTTAACTTCCTTCAACAGGAATGTCAAAAAATACATAAATTCTTTCAATAAAAGCATTTCAGTATGGAAGTAAAATACCTTGTTTGATTAATTGTCAATTTTCAAAATAAACTAGGAAGTTTTTCTCACATTGTAATCGGAAGTAAAGGTCCACTTTTATCAAATTAAAATAGACGTACAAAATTAAATTAGGAAATTTCTCAATTTGTACTGGGAATA
>NZ_LKET01000040.1 GCF_001317355.1 Oxobacter pfennigii | reverse complement strand
CTTAGATGACCTTTTGCCCTGGTCAGAAAAACTCCCGATTGAATGTAAAAAACAGAATCAATAAACCTTTTTAGCCATCAGAAATGACGGCTATATTTATATAAGTACGTATGGTTTACCGTTTACTTGATAACGTATAATAAATTGCGCACATCATATATTACCGACTTTCAGGATTTTACCGGCGGTGTGACGCTGGTAGGCAGCACTATATCCGGCACAGGCCAGGCAAACGGGGCGATGCAGCACTTTATGTATTCGGGTCAGGAGCTTAGCGATGCTGAAATAGGCAATATATATGCCAGCGGCAGGGGGAATGATATAAACAACATATACGATTCCCTGGGAAGATTAAAGAGCAGAACCCTGACAATGGGAGCAAACAAACATGTAACACGCTATGGATATGAGGAGGTACAGGGGACCCCGGGAGCCACAACGACAAGGCTTAAAAGCATTGATATAAACAACACTGTAACGAACTACACATACGATAAAAATGGGAATATTGAAAGAGTAACCATTCCCGGCGGCAGTTATATTGAATACTTTTATGATGAGCTGAACCAGCTTATACGGGAAAATAACCAGATAACAAATGTAACCACTGTATATACCTACGATGCAGGGGGGAATATATTAACCAGAAAAGAATACTCCTTTACAACAGGTCCCGTGGGAACAGTCACAAAAGAATATATTTACACATATGATGACCCTGTATGGAAGGATAAGCTGAAATTTTTCACAACTAAAATAAATAACGTTACCACTGATAAATCTATCTCCTATGATGATGTGGGAAATATAACGGCTTATGACGGTTATACCTACACCTGGGAAGGAGGAAGGCAGCTTAAGTCTATTTCGGGAAACGGTAAGACAATAGAGTTTAAATATAACGATGCCGGAATAAGGACACAAAAGACTGTATATCAGGGAACAACCACACCGACTGTTGAGTCAACGACTAAATATCATCTTGTAGGAGATAAGGTAACTTATGAAATAAAGACAGATGCAGATGGGAAAATAGATACCATATACTATACCTACGACAGCGCAGGTAAACTTGCATCCATGAATTTAAATGGTGTAGAATATTTTTATATAAGGGATGCTGTTGGAAATATAACCGGCTTGTTGGATGATACAGGAACCCAGGTAGTATGGTACGATTACGATACCTGGGGGAAAGCCTCCGAGCCAACCGGACCTCTTGCAGATACTGTTGGTGCAAAGAACCCTTACAGGTATCGCGGGTACAGGTATGATGCCGAGACCGGGTTATATTATTTGCAGTCAAGGTATTATAACCCGGAGTGGTGCAGGTTTATTAATGCGGATGCAATAGGTGGAGAAGTGGGCACGTTACTATCGCATAATGCCTTCGCTTATAGTATGAATAATCCTGTTAATTTTAGCGATCCTAGTGGTAATAGGCGAATACCAAGCATAATGGACTTATTTGAAAAGGTAGTATTTATCATTGTGTCTTTATTATTCGTGCCTGCAGTTGTAGCTACTCAAAAATTAATTTATCCGTTAGTAGGTTCATTTGTAGATGCAGTTGTAGATACAGTAAGTTCTTCTACAATTTCATCTCAAAACATAGCTAGAAGCAATACAATGACTAGCACACAAAAGTCAAGCATAACTACTGCACAAACTCATGGTAATAGTAAAAAAAGCACAAAACCACAGCATGGCTATGAAATTTATAGGATAAGTGACAGAGATGTGGTGAAGGTTGGAATTAGTGGCGGAAAAATAAGATTAGATGGAAAGTCGTATAGAGCAGAGAACTAGGTGAGGCTTTTTAATAATTGGGACGGCCCTAACACATATGCTTCTAGGATTATAATGTTTTTCCCAGATAGAGGAAGTGCACTCAGTTGGGAGTGGCTGAACTCACAGTATCGTTATTCTACGGGTCATTCGATGTTCTATCATAAAATACCATCATTTGATGATTGGTTTATAGAATAGGAAGAAGGAGGAAGAATATGTATCTTAGATACTTGCAGTTGGATTTACCATATAGAGAGAATCCTGAGACACTCAAAAGTGTCATGACTCAGCATAATTGTACTTATGAGGATGCTATAAGAATAGATTATGAAGAAAATTGGATGAAAAGTATCAGACGGAGATTTGAGTTAGAAACTAGATGTATTGCTTCCATGTTCATAAGATTACTTGGAAAGTATAAAACTAAAGATTGTTCTAAAATCTGTATTAGTTGTGTTGAGAAAGTGACTCGGGCAAATTATGATACTTGCATGGGTATTTGTCTTGTTGAATACAAACTAGACTATGTAGATTTCTTCTCTAAGAATGATTATGAGAAAAAGAAAATTATTTTTCAGATAATTAAAGAAAGTATCAGTAATATAGCAAAAGAAAAGAGTTGGGAATTGATTCCTTTACAGGAAGTATTCAATAAGATGGAAGAGTTAAGTTATAATAACTTCTGGACATTTGGTAAAAAAGCAAAGAGTCCAGATAAGCTATATACTGCAGAATTGTACATTGAGCACAAAATAGGAACAATAGATTTTTTTGCAGTAATTCGCAATAATCAAGATGAAATAGTTGAAAAGAAGTTAATAATATCAGAGATACCAAGTGAATATGCATATACCCAACACTTAGGGAAGTTAGTATGGGTTTCTGATACAGAAATTCATCTAAATGATAAAACAGGTTTTACTCTTTTTTCTATACATTTAAATTAAGGTTTACAAAAATGGCTAAATTTCCAAGCAAGTTCCAGCCTAACGACCTGGAACCAGCACCTCTAGGTGTTACAAACAAATTATAAACAAAGATATTCCAGTAGAGGAAAATTAAAATCCTACTGGATGGGTTATTAAGGACGTTTAACAAATGTTGAGCTTTTAGCTCTAAATAGTTGTTAAACGTCCTCTCTTTTTTTATATAACAAGCCATGTATACAGCAGGGACAACAGGCCCCTTCACAGCGTATACAACGTAACTGTAAAATAAGACGGTGTATGGATAACTTCCCTGACCATATGAGATAATGCTCTAAATTAGAGTCTTTAGAGTTTTTTGACTTAGTCGAAAAACTCCAATGGAGGTTTAGAGTATGAATAC